>JBDQOS010000016.1:0-2607 GCA_040261075.1 Flavobacteriales bacterium | reverse complement strand
TTGACTCAGATGCGCAGGGCATGTCGAACCTCGAAGTTGCGGCCAACCAAAGCGCCGGTGTAGAGGTGACGTTGGAGTGCGACTGGACGGGCGTGCTCGAGGTTTCCGAGGTGGGGTTGGTGGCTCCCAATCCGACATCTTCTCGGGTACATGTGCCTCACTTTGGTTTGGACGGAACCTGGCGAGCCTTCGACCTTCACGGCCGCGCGTTGCCCCTTCGGTGGCTCGGAGCGGAAGAACTGAGTGTGGACGGTTGGCCGGAAGGTCTGGTTTTGCTGACGTGGAGCTCTTCCACAGGGGGCCATTCCTGGCGGACCTCGGTTGCTGTCGTTCGTTGAAGGTCCGGGACTGCCGACTTACCTTGCCCTCACCATGCCAAGTGGAATTTTTGCCCTGCTCGACGACGTCGCCATGCTCATGGACGACGTGGCCGTGATGACCAAAGTCGCGGGGAAAAAGACGGCTGGCATTTTGGGCGACGATTTGGCGGTGAATGCCGAGAAGGCCACGGGGTTTGCGGCGTCCCGCGAGCTCCCCGTGCTGTGGGCCATCACCAAAGGCTCGTTTCTGAACAAGCTGATCATTTTGCCGGTGGCGTTTGCCATGAGTGCTTGGGCGCCTTGGGCGATTGAGCCCATCCTGATTGCGGGCGGACTCTTTCTCGCTTACGAGGGAGCGGAAAAGGTCGCTCACGTGGCCTTGCACCGAGGAGCTCCCAAGACCAGCCTCGAGCAGCGTCCTCCCGAGCAGGAGCGCGTTCGGTCGGCCGTCGTGGTGGACTTCATCCTGTCCGTGGAAATCGTGGTGATCGCCTTGGGGGAGGTCATGGACGCGGATCTCACAGTCCAAATCGCAGCCGTCACCGCCATCGCGCTCCTCGCCACGGCGGGCGTCTACGGGGTGGTCGCCTTGCTCGTCAGGATGGACGACGCGGGCCTGGCGCTCATGCAGCGTTCTTCCACCTTCGCCCAACGTCTGGGGCGATTTCTCGTGGCCGCGTTGCCGGTGGTGATCAAGGTGCTGAGCGTGGTGGGAACGGTCGCCTTGCTGCTCGTGTCCGGAGGCATTTTCCACCACCACATTCCGGGAGTTCACGGCCTGCTCCACGACTTTCCCGCACTCCTTGCAGATGCCGTGCTCGGTTTGGGAGCGGGGTTCGTCGTCTTGGGGCTTGTCAGTGCGGCAAAGGCTGCGACCCGCTAATCAGGTCGCCGCCAACGTAGACGTCCAAGCGGATGTCTGACAAGGCGATCTGTCCGGTGGAATCGGAGCGGCTGTTGCCCGGGCGAAACACCACGACTTGGCCCTCACCTTCCACACTCAACCCCGAAGGCTCCACCACCAAGGCCGTGGACTCTCCAATGCCAATCACCGGCAATCCTGGGTGGTCGTGCAGCGCGCTGAGCGCCCGGTTGTAGCGGCTTCGTTCGACAAAGTGTTGGTCGACAATCGCTCCGTCCAACAGCCCGAGGCCGTCGAGGTAAATGCCATTTTTCGTCATCAAACGACGGTACGTGCTCTCGTATTCTGGCTCGCGTTGTTGGTCACCCGTGATCATGACTTCCGACATCATCGCGGCGCCTGCACTGCTTCCTGAAATCACTGCGCCGCGACGAAAGGCCTCTCGGATGGCTTCGGCGATCTCGCCTTGTGCCACGGCCATGAATCGCGCTTGGTCACCGCCGCACAGGTAGAAGGCCTTGGCGTCGCGGATGCTGTCGAGCTGCGCTTTCCCCCAGTTTCCGGGATGCAGGTTCATGCCATGAACGTTGGTGCATCCCAATTCCACGAAGGGGCGAATACCGTAAACCACAGATTCCTCAGGTTCAGAGCTGGCCATGGGGAGAACGACAACGAGGTCGTCTTTGCTTTCCATGCGATTGACCACGCCTTCCATCAAGGAGAGTGGGCGACTTCCCCCTCCGACGATGAACAAAGTTCCGGAGGCTTCGTCCATCGTGAGATTGCGGTACGTCAGCGTGTCTTCGGCAGAAGAATCGGGTGTGCAGCTTGGGAAAAAGGCGAGGAAGACCGCGGTTGACAAGGTCAATCGAGAATTGTGTAGGGGAGAGAACATGAACTCAAAGATGTTGTTTATCTGGCATGACTACTCCTTTGCGCTTCTTTTTTCTTCTCACAGCGGGCGCGACGATCCTCGGAAACGCATCTGCCCAATGCGACGGCAACCACACCGTCATCCTCCAAAACTTCGAATTCACCCCTGCTGAGCTGACGGTGGAGCCGGGCGATTCCGTGTCTTTCATCAACATCGAAGGAATTCACACGGTCAACGGGGTCACCAACAGCGTCACGGGCGAACCCTTTGGCAATCCGATGCCGTTTTCGTTGCCTCAAACTGTGGGCACCGTCGCCGGCACGTGCATGGGTACGGTGACGTTCAACACGCCGGGCACGTACTCGTACGACTGCTCGGTGGGTTTCAACGCCCAAGCCGGGATGCAGGGCACGATTGTGGTTGACGCTTACGATTTGAACGATTTGCTGATCGACATGCAGCAGTCGGACACAGTCGCGGCCTGGATGTCTGGATACGCGTTTCAGTCGTTTGTTCCGGAAATCCTCACGGCTCTTGGGCAACATACGCTG
>JBDQOS010000268.1:0-3837 GCA_040261075.1 Flavobacteriales bacterium | reverse complement strand
ACGTCTTCCATCGAGCGCCACGTCACCCCAAGTCATGAAGCCCTTCCCGCGTGGATGGACCTCTCGGGGAGAGCACTTCCAGAGGTTCCGACGGGTGGAGGTGTGGCGGGCATCCACCTTGTCTTTGACGGGGTTCGGGTTGTCCAGGAGCTTCGTCTCAAACACTGAAAAGTCCCTGCATAGCGAAACGAAAAAGCCCGGCCATCGTGGCCGGGCTTTCTTGTCGTTCAAATTCGTGCTCAGTGACGAATCACCTGGAGCTTCGCGGTCTGCGTGCCCGATGCCGTGGTCACTCGGACCACGTATTGGCCGTTCGCCAAGCCTTGGATGCTCGTTTGGCCTTGGACGTTGGCCAACTCGTTCACCACGCGTCCTTGCATGTCCAAGATCACCACGCGGGCGACCGTGCCGGCAGGCAAGACCAACGTTGCTGCACCCGCGGTGGGGTTGGGGAACATCTTCAGGTCGGCCGTGGGCGTGCTGTAGAGCACGTCTGTGTTCGCCACCGATGCGAACAGGCCGCGCTGATCGCAAAATGTCCAGCCTGCGGCCCAGACGTGTCCTGATCCTTGACCCACTTCGAGGTTGAGTTGATCGACGGCGTACGTTCCGGTTGGATCGAAGTCAAACATGTCGTCCAATCCGGCCACTTCCCCTGAAACTATGCCGTTCTCGTTGGCATAGGTATCAAGGATGTCATCGCCGTCTGCCTGGTCGCCGTCGTAGTCCAAAGCATCCACGCCCCCAGTCACGACGATGTTGCTTAGCGTTAGGTCTCCTGCAAGAAATCGGTCAAAGGCATCTTCAATCTCGTCCACAAGCCCTTCAATCTCAATGCCTTCTGAGGTGTTGCAGAGCAAACCGTTGCTTACGTGTCCGCCCGATCCGTTGCGGAACAACAAGCCTTGCTGACCGCCAACGCCAACAACGGTCCAGCCCTCAACAGTGGGGATGGAGAAAGGCATTTCGTCCACACTCACGTTGCTGTCGTCAGAGTCATCGCCGTCCAATTCACCACCACGATCTCCTTCACCAGTAGGCTGGTCTTGTACGGCCAACCAGTGGTTTCCTCCTCCGTGAAAGCCTTGGTCCCAGTCGAAACTGTCGTCTCCACAGAATGCCACCAACGCGTGATTTACCGTGACTGAGCCGCCGAAGAACTCAATGCCGTCGTCCAAGTTGGAAACGATTTCGACGTGATGAATGGTTGTGCCTGAGCCGACACCTGCAAGTGTCAAGCCGTTGATTTCGTTTGCGGCACCTAGCTGGGTCCCGCCGTGCCGAATGCTTACGTAGGTCAACACACCAGAATTGTCCTCGTCGTTGCTTCCGCCGTAGACAGCCTGGTTGTTGTCAGTGGGAATGCCTTCTACCTGAGCGGGTCCGCCAAAGTTGGTGGTTGCGTCGCCCAAGATGATCAACCCACCCCATTGGCCGCGGGTGTTGTAGGATGTTGAACCGTCAAGAGCATCTCCTTCGTAAGTGAAAACGATGGGGCAGTCGGCTGTGCCTTCGGCGAAGAGTTGACCTCCTTTTGCCACGATCATAGCCGCTGCGTCTACGCCTGAACCGGCAGCGCCCTTGACGATCGTTCCAGCTTCAATGGTCAACGCCTGGCCTGGGTTGACGAATACGTAGCCATCCAGGATGTAGTTGTTGTCGCAAGTCCATGTTGTGGTGCCTGTGCCCTCGCCGTTGTCGGTGACGGTTACGTCTGCACGCTGAGAGAGAGGAGGGCAGTCGCACTGAGCGTTTGCCATGGACGCGGCAGCAAACAATGCCGCAGAAAGAAAGAGTCGAATCATGGTTTAGGTTGTGAAATGATTTACAGGGCAAAATTGTCCATCTCAACACTGCCTCAGGGTCAAACCCGGTTTACGAGATTGTTAAGCGGCAGTCAAAAAAAATGGCCCCTCCAATCGGAGAGGCCAAGCAGTCCATTTCAAGGCTGCGCTTAAAGGGAGTAGGACAAGCTCAAGGAGAACGTCCGTCCGCTCGTGTTGGCGAGCCAGTTGTAGTCCACTCCTTGGAACGTGTACGTCTTGCGATCTAGGGGATTCAAGAGGTTTCGTGCGCGGAAACGAAGCGAGAAGTTCTCGCCAAACCGCTGCGACACGTTGAAATCAAGAGCAGGAGTGGGGCGCTGGTAGATGTCCGGAGCACCGCCTTCAGTGACGAGGAACAACTTGTCGCCCTGGACGTTGAATGCCACCGCTGCATTGAACTTGGCGCTGTCGCCTTGGTAGTTCAACATCGCGTTGACGATGTAAGGGCTTTGCCCAAACAACGGGCGCGTGTCCGGGTGGTAGGGGTCCGTCGCGCGGATCATCTCCAACTCGTCGTCCCAAATCCGCGCCTCAGACTTGATCAACGTCACGTTTCCGGTCAGGCTGAAGTTGTCCAGGTTGGGGCTGAGGTTGCCCAATTGCTTTCGGCCTTCGAACTCCAGACCCCACACGTTGGCGTAGGGAACGTTGGACCACGTGTACTCCGTGTTCACCGCGGCGAGCACGGACGTCTGCTCGATGGGGTCCGTGAAACGCTTGTAGAACACGCTCGCGCTGACGACCTCACCGAGGTTGGGGAAGCGCTCGAGGCGGAGGTCGATGTTGTCGATGGTGGTTTCTCCCAAATTGGGGTTGCCCTTCAGGGTTTCGAGCCATTCGAAGTTGAACGAGCGGAAAGGAGCCTTCTCCCTGAACACGGGGCGAGCAATGGTGCGACTGTAACCGAAACGCAAGTTGGTCAACTTGATTGCGTCGAGCTCGCCAAGGGCGTAGGTCAGGTTCAAGCTGGGCATGAAGTCGAGCTCGTTCAATCCACCTTGGAGCTTTTCGATTTGCTCTTCGGTCAGGTCGTCCACCATGTCGATTTTGCGGCTTCGGATGTACATGTCGGCCGCTTCTACGCGCATTCCGACGTTTCCAGACAGGCGTTCGTTGCGACGGATGTCAATCATCCCGTAACCTCCGAGCACGTTCATGTGTGCGTCGTCTGTGTTGACGAGGTCCGTCAACAAGACGGTAGAAACGTAGTCGGAGACGTCGGCTGGGTTGACCACCATGTTTTCTGGAGCGAAGTACGCTTCGAGGTCGCCGCCAACTTCGTTCAGCAGGTTCTGGTTGCTTGATTCAAAGCCAAACTGGTTTTCTTCGTGCGCTCGCGTGGTGCGCACAAAGCTTCCGCCTGCCGAGAATTTGGCGTCTTCGGCCCATTCCACCGACAAGGGCTGCTCCACGTGAAGTTTAATGTCCGTGCGGTTTTCATTCAGCACCCGGAAGTAGCGCGTTGGAGAAGGGTAGAAGCTCTGGTTGATGCTGTACGTGGTGTCGCCTTCTTCGACGCGGTAGTTGTTGAAGAAGACACGCAAGTCGGGGGTGTTCAACGTGCCTTGCGCATGTGAGGCGTTCCAGCGGACCTTGGTCTCAGATGCGGGCATGAAGTGCTCACCGCGCGCCTGGAAAATATTCAATTCTCGGCCCTCGTAGCGGTGCGTGATTTGTTGCTGGAAGTCGTCGTGATCCCTCGGGTTGATGCCGTCTTGCAGGCGCGTGGAAGACGTGCCGCTCATGTTGGGCATCGCCATCAGGCTGACCTTGTTGAACTCGTTGAGCTTGTAGGAAAGGTTCACCAACGCGTTCCACTTGTACGTCGCGTCAGAGCGGGTGTCGTTGTAGTAGCGGTCCAAGCCGAGGCTGTCCCCCTGGATGCTTCCTCCTGCGTAACGGCCGTACTCTCCACCTTCGTAGTGGTTGAAGTTTTGGCCCCATTGCAGTCCAACGATGTAGCCGAGCGGACGCCCAAACAGCGTCGTCCGGTTGCCCATGCTTAAGCTGT
>JBDQOS010000267.1:0-4479 GCA_040261075.1 Flavobacteriales bacterium | reverse complement strand
TCGTTGTAGGCGACTTGTTTGTCGCGCCGACGTGCGGTCTCTTCGATTGTGGTCGCCATGCTGTCGGTCACTTTGTCGGCGTACATGATCACGCGGCCGTTGACGTTTCGTGCAGCGCGCCCGGCGGTTTGGGTCAGGCTTCGGTTGCTCCTCAAAAATCCCTCTTTGTCCGCATCCATGATGGCCACGAGACTCACCTCCGGCAAGTCCAATCCTTCGCGAAGAAGGTTGACGCCCACGAGCACGTCGATGGCGCCGTCCCGCAGCTCGCGCAGAATCTCCACCCGGTCCAAGGTCTTGACGTCGGAGTGGATGTACCGGCATTTGATGCTCAAGCGGTCGAGGTACTTCGTCAATTCCTCGGCCATGCGTTTGGTCAGCGTCGTCACCAACACCCGCTCGTCGTTGGCCAGCGTCTTTCGAATCTCCATCACCAAGTCGTCCACTTGGTTGTCGCAGGGCCGCACCTCGATCGGCGGGTCCAGCAACCCCGTGGGCCGGATCACCTGCTCGACGACGACGCCTTCGGCGCGTTCGAGCTCGAAATCCGCAGGGGTGGCGCTGACGTAAATGGTTTGGTTGACGATGCTGTCGAACTCCTCGTAGGTCAGCGGGCGGTTGTCCAAGGCGGACGGAAGCCGGAACCCGTGATCCACCAAGTTGACCTTGCGCGACCGGTCCCCGCCGAACATGGCGCCAATCTGCGGCACGGTCACGTGGCTCTCGTCGATCACCACCAGAAAGTCCTTGGCGAAGTAGTCGAGGAGGCAGAACGGGCGTTCGCCCGGTTGACGGCGGTCGAAGTAGCGAGAGTAGTTCTCAATGCCCGAGCAGAACCCAATCTCTTTGATCATCTCGAGGTCGTAGAGGGTGCGTTCGTCGAGTCGTTTGGCCTCCAAGAAATGCGCTTGCTCGTTGAAGAAGGCCTTCTGCTTTTCGAGGTCTTGTTGAATCTCCCAAACCGCCGCATCCGTCGTTTCCTTGCTGCTCACGAAGAGGTTGGCGGGGTAGATGGTGAACTGGTCGAAGGAGTGGAGCACCTGTCCAGATTCAGGGTCGATGGTGGACAGGCGTTCGATTTCGTCGTCCCAAAACTCGATGCGAACCGCGTGGTCGGCGTAGGCCAAATGCACGTCCACGGTGTCTCCCTTCACCCGGAAGTTCCCGCGCCGGAAGTCGTGAACTGCCCGGCTGTAAAGGCTGGTGACAAGTCGGTGGAGCAAGTCGTTCCGGGTGATGCGTTGACCGACCTTCAGCTCGTGCACGTTTTTGTGGAACTCGACGGGGTTGCCAATTCCATAAATGCAACTGATGCTCGCCACGACAATCACGTCCCGGCGTCCGCTGAGCAAGGCCGACGTCGCGGAGAGCCGAAGCTTCTCGATTTCGTCGTTGATCTGCAGGTCCTTCTCGCTGTACGTGTTCGAGGCCGGAATGAAGGCCTCGGGCTGGTAGTAGTCGTAGTAACTGACGAAATACTCCACGAGGTTGTCGGGAAAGAACGACTTAAACTCGCTGTACAGCTGTGCGGCCAGGGTCTTGTTGTGGCTGAGCACCAAGGTGGGGCGCTGGGTCTCTGCAATGACGTTGGCCATTGTGAAGGTCTTGCCTGAGCCGGTGACCCCGAGCAGGACTTGGTGCGCCGTGCCGTCGTTCACCCCTTCAACCAATTGGCGAATGGCCTCGGGTTGGTCCCCGGTCGGTTGAAAGGGACTGTCCAATTTGAACGCGGTCATGGCGCAAAGGTAGGGGCGGGGTGTGCCGCATTGAAAGGCGACTTGCGGGCATCAAAAAGCCCCGCTCGGTGGCGGGGCTTCTTAGGTGTGTTGGGCGCGAGTCTTACTCGGCCACGACTTCGAACTTCACCGTAACAATCACCTCCTTGTGGAGCTTGACCGTGGCTTCGTAGGAGCCGAGTTCTTTGATGGAGTCGTCGGCAAGAGAAATCTGCTTACGCTCGACGTCGTAGCCTGCACCTTGGATGGCGTCGGCCAACTGAATCGAGTTGACGGAACCGAAAATCTTTCCGCTTTCGCCGGCCTTGGCTCCGAGCTTGAGGTTCAAGCCTTCGAGCTTTTCGGCGATGGCTTGCGCAGCTTCTTTGGCCTTAACCGCCTTGTGCGCTTGCTGGCGAATCACCTCGTCGTTCACCTTCATGTTGGATGCGGTCGCTGCCACAGCCAAGCCCTGAGGGATGAGGAAGTTGCGTGCGTATCCGTCCTTGACGGTCACCACGTCAAACTTGCTGCCGAGCAATTCCACGTCTTGCTTGAGAATGATGTTCATGGCAATGGGAATTAACGGAGGTTGTCAGCAACGTAAGGCATCAACGCCAAGTGACGGGCCTTTTTGATGGCCTGTGCTGCTTTGCGCTGGTACTTCAAGCTGGTGCCGGTCAAGCGACGAGGCAAAATCTTGCCTTGAGGGTTGCACAACATCAACAGGAAGTCGGCGTCCTTGTAATCGATGTATTTGATGCCCTTCTTGCGAAAGCGGCAGTAACGCTCAGCTTTCGTCTCGATGTCGATAGGGTTCAGGTAGCGAACTTTCTTGTCTGCCATAACGAGAGAGATTAAGCCTCAGCGTTGCCTTCTGCTTCTGCAGGGGCAGCTTCTTGGCGGTTAGACTTGTCGCGGCGGCCTTCGGCGTACGCGATGTGATGCTTCTCCATCTTCGTCGTGAGGAAGCGGATGATGCGCTCGTCCCGACGGAACTCAGTCTCGAAAGGCAAGATTACGGTGGGGTCAGCTTCGAACTCCATCAGGTGGTAGAAGCCCGTAGACTTCTTCTGGATGGGGTAGGCCAACTTCCGCAATCCCCATGCATCCTCGTGGACGATCTTGCCGCCCTTGTCAGTCACGAATGCACGGAACTTCGACACTGTTTCCGCCACCTGCTCAGCAGACAGCACGGGAGTCATAATGAAAACAGTTTCGTAACGGTTCATGTGAACGTTGTTAATTAATGGGGCGCAAAAGTACGTCGAAGCCTTCTGAAAACCAACACCCTCGAGCCCAAAGATGAGGATGCGTTGTGAATAACCGCGTTTGGGCTTCCACGTCAGCGCGCGCGATATTCGCAATCTCATGAGCAAACAGCCCTACCTCGTCAGCGCCAGAAAGTACCGCCCCAAGGCTTGGGATGCGGTGGTGGGGCAATCTGGCATCACCCAAACGCTGCAGCAGAGCATCGCGTCGGGGCAGATTGCTCAGGCCTATTTGTTCTGCGGTCCACGCGGGGTGGGGAAGACCACGTCTGCGCGGATTTTCGCCCGGGCCATCAACGGCTTCGACGTGCAAGACGAGGCGATGTCGTTCAACGTGTTTGAGCTCGATGCGGCCTCCAACAACAAGGTGGAGGACATCCGAAGCATCGTCGACCAGGTGCGCATCCCGCCCCAACAAGGCAAGTACAAGGTGTACATCATCGACGAGGTTCACATGCTGAGTCAGGCCGCGTTCAACGCGTTCTTGAAAACGTTGGAGGAGCCGCCGGCGCACGCGGTGTTCATTTTGGCCACCACCGAGAAGCACAAGATTCTGCCGACGATTTTGTCGCGCTGCCAAATCTTCGACTTCCACCGCATCACGGTGCCCGACGCCGTGGCTCACCTCCAGCACATCGCTTCCCAGGAAGGGGTGAACGCCGAGGAAGAAGCCCTTCATGTCATTGCCCAAAAAGCAGACGGGGCCCTTCGTGACGCGTTGTCCATGTTTGACCAACTCGTCGCGTTTGCCGGAAAGAACCTCACGTACCAGGCCGTGACAGAGCAGCTTCACGTGCTCGACCACGACACGTACTTCACGCTGACGGACCAAGCCCTCGCGAGCGACATCCCCGGTGCCATGTTGCTCTTCAACGACGTCATGGCGCGTGGGTTTGACGCCCACCACTTCATCACGGGCTGGGCCAACCACTTGCGAAACCTCATGGTGTGCCGTGACTCACAGACCCTCAAACTTGTGGAGGCCACAGACGACGTCAAGGCCAAATTCCAGGACCAAGCGTCCCGCGCGGACCTGTTCTTCTTGGTGGGCGGACTCGACGTTTTGAACCAAGCGGACGTCCAGTACCGAGGCTCGCAACATCAACGGCTGCTCGTGGAGTTGGCGCTCATGCAGATTTGCTCGCACGAAGCGCTGAAAAAAAAAAGCCCTGACGCAGGGTTGATGCCGCCTCGTGCGGTCGACCGCACTGCTGCGGTTCCCGCGCCGCCCACGCCGCAGCCCGTGGCACTCGCCACCGCTCCGGATCCAGTACCGGCCTCGGCCCCGGCCCCGGCGCCATGCTTCTCTTCAACGACGTCATGGCGCGCGGGTTCGACGCCCATCATTTCATCACCGGCTGGGCCAACCATTTGCGCAACCTCATGGTGTGCCGTGACCCACAGACCCTCAAGCTTGTCGAGGCCACGGACGACGTCAAGGCCAAATTCCAGGACCAAGCGTCCCGCGCGGACCTGTTCTTCTTGGTGGGCGG
>JBDQOS010000015.1:0-3783 GCA_040261075.1 Flavobacteriales bacterium | reverse complement strand
GGCCCATTGACCTTGCACAGGTCGGGTCCCTGACCACACCAGCGCCGTGGGCTCGCTTGACAACACGCCAACCTGATTCCCCGACCACAAACCGTCGTCGTTGACGCTGCGTTGAACAACCCCAACCCCCGCAAGCAAATCGGGCGTCGACCAGGGCGCGTTCGAATCCAATGGCGACATGGTCCACGACCCCGTCCACGTCCAATTTGTTTCCGAAGATCCCGCTTCTGGGTAGGCGTCAACCACCCACCATCCGTAGTGAGGACTCCACGTCTCTGGGGCGTTTGCTGGCCCGTTGTTCAAGCGATGAATACGCCACTCCAGGCCCGAAGGAGCGTTGGAAGACTCCACCTCCAAGGCCCCAAGTGCCGTCTCCACGACACCCGAAGAGGGCAACGATACGGTCACAGATTCTCCCGACCCCACAGGCGCCGTGGATGCCGACAAGGATGCGCCGCCACTGAACACCCCGTGGTTGCTGAACGGTTTTTTGTTGACCAAAAAGGAGGCGTCTTCGTTGAATTGGTAGTAGCCCAGGAAATCCGGGTCGGCCTGAGCTTCCTCTCCTGTCAACGTCAAATGGCGTTGTTGCCGAACCTCGTCCAACGTCAACGCGCGATTCCAGATTTTCACTTCGTCCACGAGTCCATTGAAGTTCCGGCTGGTCCAACCCCGGTAGCTTCCCAGCCATTGCGCCCCCATGCTGACGGGCTGGACGGAAGCAGAATGGACTGCTTCAACCCCGTTGAGCATCACCTTGACCTCTGTTGGGCTTACGACCAACGCCACATGCGACCATTCGTCCGCAGGAACCGTCAACCCGCTGCTCCACCACCACGCTCCGCCAGGCCAATGGTACGCAAGCTCGTTGTTGGGACGAAAGTTGAGTCCAGCAGCGCTCTCGCCACCCAAGACAATCCCAGTGTAGTCCGGCTGAATGCCGTTGGGCTTGACCCACGCCATCGCGGTGTAGGTGTTGGTCACCACACCCAAATCGTGCGTCATGCCAAACTGAGGCGATCCGCCGCAATTCAAAGCGTCGCCTGCCTCTCCATTCGGCAAACATTGTGCGGGATCGCCAACTTCGACCATGCCCAACACCGTGCGCATGTCCGAACTGCCGTCCGCTTGCGTGACGGTCAAGGTCACGTCCACGGGGCCGCCAGTCCCAAACACCACTTCCACCCGTCGACTCGTCAACGAGGACACGTACTGCGGTTCAGGATCAAACGACCACTCCCAGGTCGCCCCGTTGTGATTCAACACGCTGTGGCAATCGAACGCCACCGTGTCGTTGGCGCAGTACACCTCGGGCGAGATCGTCATGGGCTGCGCCAAAGGTTCGAGGTCCCAGGGGATGTCCGCTTGCCAAATTCCCTTCCCCTTGTCGGCGATGCGAACCGTGCCACTGGCGTAGTGGGTGGCGCCTTCGAGTGGGGCCCAAAATGCAGGAATGCCCGCGGAAGCATCCGTCCATGTGCCGTTCGAATTGTCGAAGAAGTACACGCCATTGCTCGAAAACAAGACCACACCCCGCCCACCCAATGGCAAGATTTCACGCAAAGACTCGCCAAACCAAAGGGCGTTCGTTTCATCCATCCACCCTGTTCCACCGGTCGTCGATCTGTAGACCGCCGTGCCGCCTGCTTGAATGGCCCAAACGTCGTTGGCGTCAAGCGGATTTACTGCGATTTCCATGCTTCCCCAGTTTCCCGGCAACCCGGAGGTCAATTGCCCCCAAGACACCCCGTCGTTGGTGGACCGAAACAACTTGCACGAACCGCCGGATCGCGTCACCACATACCAACGCCCGGGATCGTTCATGCCTTGCTCTATTTCGTACACCGCCCAGCTGCTCCCCCAATCAAACCAGGGTTGCCACACGTTGCCGCCGTCCTCCGAGCGGTACAGCGTTCCGCCGTTTCCCAACACCATGCGGTTCCCGTAACGGGGGTCCACCACCAACTCGCTGTTTCTGAAATCGGAATAGCTCTCGTTGGGGTAAAGCCCCAAGTTGGCTTGCGCTGACGAGGACCCGCCGAGTGCCACAGGTACCACGACGTCGGTGATGTCACTGAAGCGCGCTTGCCTGCCCTCCCCGTTGAGTGGATGGACGTAACCCGTCGGCGACTCTGCGCCTCCCAACCGAAGGTGATTTCCCGCCCCGTACGTGGACATGAAGCCCGTGTTTCCATTGTGGTAACGTCCCCCGACTTGCAAATCCGTGTTCCAACCGTGCCCAAATCCCCAAAACGTCGAGTTGTAAATCCCCTTTTTGCGTGATTCGTGGGTGGACAATTCGTCGGAACTGTAGTTCAATCCGCCGTCGGTCGCCACCCAAATGTGGTCGCCGACCACGCTCAAATCTTGAATGTCCGGGTGAATCCAACCTATGTCGTACGTGCTCGCACTGTACGCGCCAATCCGCTGCCAAGAAGCCCCGCCGTCGTAGGTCGCACTCAATGCAGTAACCCCGACCCAAGCCATGTTGGGGTCGTTGTGCGACACCGCCAAATCGAAATCGTAAAACCCCTGGTAAATCCCCGTTCCGTTGAGGTTTCCGTTGGCCACGCTCGGGTGAAGCGTGGGGTCGTAAGGAGCGCCGTCTTGCCCGTTGAGGTTGCTCCACGACTCCCCTTGATCCAAACTTTGGTACAACCCGATCCACCCCGTGTCCTCCGCCTTGCCTCGACCAATCAAGGCCACGTACACGCGGTTGGGGTCGGCTGGAGTCACCCCCAATCGTCCGCCGTCGGCACTGGCGTTGCTCGGATCCGAAGGAACGAAGTACCCCTCGTCTTTAAGCGAGAACGTCGCGCCTCCGTCGTCGGAGCGGTGCATTTCGCACCGGTTGAGCGCGGAACCGTAGCGCAACGCGTACAGGACTGAGGTGTTTGTGGGGTGGTACGCCACGTCCCACGTGGTGCCGGTGAAGATGGTCGTCCACGTCGCACCGCCGTCGGTGGTGCGGTGGAGCCCGTTCCAAGCCGAAACGAACACCTCGTTGGGGTTTGTGGGGTGAACGGCGATTTGCGTCGCGTGCTCACCGAGGTCGTGGAGGAGGCTCCACGTGGTGCCGCCGTCCAGCGTTCCGTACAGGGTTTGGTTGGCCTCAAAGTAAATCCGGTTGGGGTCGGAAGGCGCGATTTTCACCGCACGAACCGTCCGGATTCCTGGCACTCCTTCGGTGACCGCATGCCAAGTAAGGCCCTGGTCGACCGTCTTGAACAAGTCCCCGGCCTCCACCCCGGCCACGCAGATGTCGGGGTTGGTTGGGCTTTGGTCGAAGCAATACACGTTGCATTGCCACGAAACTGGAATTCCCCCTTCCGACCCCGCATTGTAGGTCTCCATGGGGCCAATGGGTTGCCAAACCGACTCCGTGTCCTGTTGCTTTGAGGTGACGTTTTGGCCACCTTCCCATTGGGCTTGGGCCCATTCCCCCGCGGGCCGGATGAGGCCGTATTCGTCCACGAGGTGTTCGACCTGCATCAACCAGTGTTTGAAGTTGCGCTCGTGAATCGTCTTTTCATACGGTTTCCCACGCAGAAAATCTTCACGTTCCTGGACGATTTCGCGGTAATTCACGTCGCCCGCGTACATCCGCCGCGCCCAGGCGGGAGCAAGTTCAACTGGAGTGGGGACTCGTTTGAACCAACTTTCGTTGAACACGCGTTCAACAGGACGCAAATCGGAGGAAGCCGTGGACTGGCCCCAAATGCTGGACAGAGGAATCGAAAACAAGGCCAATCCGAAAAGGAACAGACGGGAAGAGTTGAAGGT
>JBDQOS010000266.1:0-7066 GCA_040261075.1 Flavobacteriales bacterium | reverse complement strand
GTCCAGCCACTCTTCGGTGCGTACCTCCACGTGGCTCTGCCCAAAGTGCCAGGCGGCGAGCGCCAAAAACGCCCACGTCGCGGCCGTCGGGGCCACGACCATGAGTCCGGCAAAGGCGGCCAGGCCGAGGAGGTAAGGCATCACAAAACGCCACGGCGCGCCCCTTTCCGTTCGGCCCATGGCGTGGTGGTAGGTGATGTGGTCCACGGCTCCGTGCGGCAGCCCGAGCGCCACGAACAGCAGCGCAGACACCGCCCACGTCCACACGGAGTCGGTGTGCATCCACGGTCCGAGCACGGCGCAGAGAATCACAAGGCTGGGGGCAAACCAGCGGTGGCTGAGGTAGGGAAGGGCGGCATTCATGGCTTTAGTCAGTCAGTCAGTCAGTCAGTCAAAGTGAAGTTGTTGTTGAGTCAACGAAAAAGTCGGCTCCAGGTTGTTTCCAGGCGCCAAAAAATTCCGGGAGGATACTTGAGGAAAAGAGAAAGGGCCGGAAACGCTTGGCTTCCGGCCCTTCACAGGTCACGATTTCAGGGGTGAGGGTACAGGCGATTACTTGTCGCTGCTCACAGCGAGAGAGTAAATCACCAATCCGAAACCGATTTTGTTGATGGCGTCACCGATGTTGTAGACGACGTCCATGTTCAAGGGCAATGCGTCCAAGAAGTCGTACCAACCGTCCGTGCCGATCATGTAGCCGAGTGGGTAGATGCCCCAACCGATCAACACGAACTTGCAGAGAATGCCGTGTGCCTTTTGGACTGCAGGGCTAGAAGCGTTGGCCAATTGCTTGGCTTCGCCTGCCATGACGAGGTACACGATGTAGAAGTACGCCAATCCTGAGATGAGACCCCAAACAGCAGGGCCCATGCCCGTCGTGTACACGGCTTCGCCGAAGTACCCGGTCACGAGCATCACCACAGAGGCAAAGATCAACTTCCACAAGAGGTCGGTCTTGGCGCCAGCGGCTTTCAAGATGAGGTAGAACTCCACGCACATCAGAGGCACGGTGAGCGTCCAGTCCACGTAGCGGAAGAACGTGGGTGATTCACCGACGACTGCCCAGTAGTCGCGCATGTAGTAATAGTGAACAGCAGCAATGAATGTGATCAAGCCGCTCACGAGAAGTGAGGTTTTCCACTTGCCTTCCACGGAGCTCATGGAAAGGAAGAAGAACGCAGACGCAGCCATCATGGCCATGCAGCCCACGAAGAAAGTAAAGCCGACGTAGTCGTCCGAGGCCATGGCCTGAACCGTCGAGAGAATGGTAGAAATCATAACTTAAGTTTTGATGAGAACATAGAAATGTGTCCTGTGAACACACCTCTAACCCCTGGGTGTCACGATTGTTCAATCCATTTTCACTTTTGTTTGCAAGGCAACTGCGCTTTGCACCCCAAATCGCCCTGGTTGTGCAGTGAAAAAGAAATTCTCTTTCAGCTGGTTGAGGCGAGTTCTTGTCCGCCGTCACGTTGCTTCAAGCAGCAACGTGTGCAGCTTGTGTGTGGGCATTCCCATCACGGTGTAGAAGGACCCTTCGAGCTTCGTGACGCCGACCAAGCCCATCACATCTTGTACGCCGTACGCGCCTGCTTTGTCCATCGGGGAGCCTGTGGCGACGTACGATTGGATGAACGCTTCGGAGAGTTCGGCGAAAGTCACGTCGCACAAATCCAAGGACCATCGCGTGCCGTGGGCAAGTGTGGTGACGGCCACCGCCGAAGCCACGGTGTGGGTTTTGCCGCTCAGGGCACGAAGCATCTCGCGGGCGTGGGCTTCGTTTTCGGGCTTTTCGAGCACCCGGCCCTCGAGGACGACCGTGGTGTCGCCGGTGATTAGAATGTCGTCGCCGGAAAGCACGTCGAGGTAGGCTTCTGCTTTTTTGCAAGCCACGAATTCGGCCACGCCGGGGCCCTCGATT
This sequence comes from Flavobacteriales bacterium, assembly GCA_040261075.1. Taxonomy (GTDB): domain Bacteria; phylum Bacteroidota; class Bacteroidia; order Flavobacteriales_D; family Sanyastnellaceae; genus UBA11663. The sequence continues at coordinate 5,145 of JBDQOS010000266.1, read as the reverse complement.
TGGGGAGGCCACGATTCGTCCACGTCGCGAGACATGCACTCCACCTCCAGGCCAAGCAAACCCATCAATTCACGACGTCGGGGACTTTGGCTCGCCAGCACGATGCGACGTCCTTCAAGGTGGGGGTAGAGGTGGGGCATGCAAATGTTGGGTTTCCGTGCAAAAGTAGCGTTCGCGCCAAGCGCGCTTCTGAAAAGGAGGGCAATACCTTTGCCGCCATGCAGGAGAGCATCTTGATCTTGGATTTTGGGTCGCAGTACACCCAACTCATCGCGCGCCGGGTGCGCGAACTGAACGTCTATTCTGAAATCATTCCGTGGCATGCCTTTGCAGGTTTGCCGGAAGGGTGCAAAGGCGTGGTGCTCTCGGGCAGTCCCCACAGTGTGCGAGACGAGAACGCTCCCCAGCCGGATTTGACCGGCATCGTGGGGCACGTGCCTTTGCTTGGGGTGTGCTACGGGGCGCAGTATTTGGCCTCCCAAAACGGCGGCAAGGTCGAAGCCAGCGACTCCCGCGAATACGGCCGTGCCAACCTCGCTTCGCTCAACGGCAACGACCCGTTGCTCGCGGGCATGACCCAGGGATCCCAAGTCTGGATGAGCCACGGCGACACGATCCTGGACATCGGGGACGGGTTTGAAACGCTTTGCAGCACCTCAGATGTGAAGTATGCGGGATTTCGCGCGACGGGGCGGGACGTTTGGGGCATCCAATTCCACCCGGAAGTGTGGCACAGCACGGAAGGCCCCATCCTCCTGAAAAACTTCGTGATGGGCATCTGCGGGTGCGACGGTGCCTGGACACCGGACAACTTCGTGGAGGCGACCGTCGCGGACCTGCAGGCCAAGATCGGCCCCGACGACCGGGTCATCCTCGGGCTCAGCGGAGGCGTAGATTCTACGGTGGCCGCGGAGTTGCTCAACCGCGCGATCGGCGACCGGTTGCATTGCATTTTCGTCGACAACGGGTTGTTGCGGAAGAACGAATTCGAACAGGTTCTGGAGGACTACCAGGACATGGGACTCAACGTGCGCGGCGTGCGTGCGGGAGACCAATTTTTGTCCGCCCTAGCCGGGGAATCGGATCCCGAAACGAAGCGCAAGGCGATCGGCCGGGTTTTCATCGAGGTTTTCGACGAGGCTTCTCACCAAGTGGAAGGCGCGAAGTGGCTCGGTCAAGGAACGATTTACCCCGACGTCATCGAATCGGTGAGTGCGACGGGCGGTCCCTCGGCCACCATCAAGAGCCACCACAACGTGGGAGGGTTGCCGGACTTCATGAAGCTCGAAGTGGTTGAGCCGTTGCGCTTGCTGTTCAAGGACGAGGTGCGTCGCGTGGGGCGAGCCATGAACATCAAGGAGCGCATCTTGGGACGGCATCCGTTCCCGGGACCGGGACTGGCGATTCGCATTTTGGGCGACATCACGGCCGAGAAGGTGCGCGTGCTTCAGGAGGTGGATCACATTTGGATTCAAGGGCTCAAGGAGGCAGGCTTGTACGACGACGTGTGGCAGGCGGGCGCCATTTTGCTGCCTGTACAAAGCGTGGGCGTCATGGGCGACGAGCGGACGTATGAGAATGCCGTGGCCCTGCGCGCAGTGAGCAGCACCGACGGCATGACCGCCGACTGGTGTCACCTTCCTTATGATTTCTTGGCCAAGGTGAGCAACGACATCATCAACAAAGTCCGAGGCGTGAACCGGGTTGTTTACGACATTAGCTCCAAGCCCCCAGCCACCATCGAATGGGAATGATCGCCTCACACGCAACCACCGTGTATCGCAATTGCGTTGCGACGGTGCTTGGGGTGGCGGTGTTTGCGGCGGGCTTGGCGAGTTCTCTGCCGGCTGTTGCGCAAGAAGGTTGGGGCGATTCCGAGACGAACGTGGACACGTTGGATGTCCTGGTTTTGTTGCCCTTTGGCCTCCAGGTGGACACGTTGCCAGGAGGGTTTTTGCCTCGGAAGGCCGGTCGGTTGCGCGAGATTGCCATGGAGAGCCTTCACGGTGTAGAGGCCGCCGCACGAGAATTGGCGGGGGCCGGGTTGCCTGTGCGGTTGAAAGTGGTTGACGAGGTGCCCGATTCGCTTGGAAGGCCTCAGGTCGGCAATTTGGACATTGCACGCTGCGACCTGGTTCTCGGGCCGTTGATGCGTGAAAACGTCGGGGTGGTTGCCCCCAAGGTGGATCGGTTCGGTCGCGAACAACTCTTGCTGACAGAACAGCCTGAGCGATACGTGTCTCGGGGTCCTGGCGTTCGTCAATGCGTGGCTTCGGAGCTTGCAGCTGCAGAAAAGTTGGCGCGGTGGGTGGCCGCCAAACACGACACCGACAACGTTTTGCTGGTGGTGACAGGGTCGAGCGAAGCGGCTTTGGAGGCCCGTTTTGAAGAGGTCTTCAACGCAGCCCAACGGGCGAAGTGGTTTTCTCCGATGGACTCGTTGCGTTACCCCATGCTGGACACGGTGGTTGGAAATCCCCGTTCGGTTGGGGAGCTTGCCTTGCATGTCACGCCGTACGAACGCAACGTGGTGGTGTCGATGGCGGGACGTTCTGCGCGATCGATGTGGGCGGCATTGCAAACGGAACTTCAAATGAACGACAGCTCAGATTTTGTGCTGTTTGCCCACCCCGAGCTCGCGGAGATGCCCTTTGTCGAGGGTGAGTTGATGGAGAAATGGCGCTTGACACTGCCGCAAACGGCCTCCGTTCAATGGGGGGATTCGACGCGTCACGAGAGCTTGCAAAGTTACCGACTGCGAACGGGGACAGAGCCCCAGAAATACGCAGCGTTGGCACACGACGCCCTGCTTGACGCCGGGGTTCGGCTCGAACCGTGGTTGCGAGGTGCCGTGCAGACGTGGGCGGAGCCGTTGGTTTGGGCTCAGCAGGATTCCACTGGAGAGTGGCTGAACGAGGCTTGGACGCTGTCGCGGTTTGCCGATTTGCAATGGGCTCGTTTGGACACGCTGCCGCAGCTGCTTCCCTTCGTTCCTCGCTTGTTCTACGACGAAGAGGAAAACGTCATCCCCGTGCCGGATTCCTACCGCTACCTTTTCCCGGAGGAATACCCCAACGACTGAATCTGTGGAACCCAACGACGATTTGAAACGCTGGCGCGAAGGTTTGGCCAACGATTTTAGAACCCTTCAAGACCGAATTTGTGCGGGACTTGAGGAAGTGGAAAGTGCGCACGGAGGAGCCGCGTTTGTGGAAGACGCGTGGGAACGTCCTGGGGGCGGTGGCGGGCGAACGCGCGTGTTGACTTCCGGCGCGGTTTGGGAGCGTGGCGGCGTCAATTTCAGCGAAGTGGAGGGCGCGGCCACCCAAGCCCTGAAGGCGCAAATGAACACCGATGCAGACCGGTTTTGGGCGGCAGGCGTGAGTTTGGTCCTTCACCCGGCCAACCCGCACGTGCCCATTGTTCACATGAACGTGCGGCATTTTGCATTGAGCGACGGGACGTGCTGGTTTGGCGGAGGCATTGACTTGACGCCTCACTACGTGAACCCGGAAGAGGCTACGCAATTTCACCGTGAGCTTCAAGGCGTCTGTGAGGCACATTCGTGCGGTCGGTACCAGGAATTCAAAGAGGAGGCGGACCGGTATTTCTTTCTTCCGCACCGAAACGAAACGCGAGGTGTGGGAGGGATTTTCTTCGATCACTTGGGACGGGACGGCGCGAGCCGCGAAGAGCTCGACGCCTTGAAGGCGTTTGTGCTGGACGTGGGGGATTCGTTTTTGCCCGCGTACCTGCCGATTGTGAAAGCCAACGTCGGCAGGCCATTCGAGGCCTCGGAGCGCGATTGGCAACTGCACCGACGCGGACGGTACGCCGAATTCAATTTGGTGTGGGATCGGGGGACGCGGTTTGGCCTGGTGTCCAACGGCCGCACGGAGAGCATCCTGATGAGCCTTCCACCTGAAGTGAAGTGGACGTACGACCACCGGCCGGGAGAGCGTGAACGCGCAACCCTGAATTGGTTGAGGCAGGGGGTGGACTGGGCAGGTTCGCCTCGTTGACCTTGGCCAATCCAGACAAGTCCGCGCCTTCGAATCAAAGGCGGTTGTCAATCAGGTCGACTCCCGGGTGCTTTTCTACAGGAAACGTGAACATGCCAGGCACGACGTTCAACGTCGTGGAGAAGGAAGTGACCGTGTAGGTCACGTCGCTGCCTTCTCGCCCTTTCATTACGATTCGGACAATTTCGAGGGCTTTGTCGTCGAGGTAGAGTTGCATGGTGTGAAAGGGCTTGTCCTCGCCGGCGTACAAATTGATGTGCGCACAATCGCGGCCTGAAACAGCAGCGCGCCCAATCCACTCGCGGCGGAAGTCCTCCTCCCAAACCGTGAAGAGCTTGGCGGGATCCATGCCCTCTTCCTTCATGGTCTCGGTGTCGTCCACATAGCACTCGTTCATTTCAGGCTCAAACGTCCAAACGGTTTCTCCGTCGCAGTAGATCACGTAGTCTCCGAGGTCGAGGTGGAAGCGGTCGCCTTCGATTTGGACCACGCCTTCTTGCGTGAGCTCGAAATCGTTCTTCAAGTCCACCAATGTGCTGGTGTACCCAATTTCGTAGGCTTTGTAGGTTTTGGCCTTGTCGCTCAACTTGGTGAGCAGCGCATCTGCATCTTGAGCAAGAGCAGGGGAGGAGAGGAGGGTGCCAGCGGCGAGGCTGAGGAAAAGGGACGTCGTTCTGCGCATGATGCAAACTTACTCGGTTGTGGTCGAGCTCGATTGCAACAACTGTTCCAAACTTGCTTCGTCGGGCACGAGCACCTTTCGTGCCTTGCTGCCTTCGAAGGGGCCAATGATGCCGGCGGTCTCCAATTGGTCGATCAAACGCCCCGCGCGGTTGTACCCGAGCTTGAGCTTGCGCTGAAGCAACGACGTTGACCCTTGCTGGTGCATCACCAAGACCCGTGCGGCATCTTCAAACATGGGGTCGCGCTCGTCGTCGTCAAGGGACCCTGAAGACTCGCTCGCCTCCGCGGGCGGTGGCGGCAATTCGTACGGGGTGGGGTAGCCTTGTTGTGACCCAATGAAGTCGCAGATTTCTTCCACTTCAGGGGTGTCGACGAAACCGCATTGCAGGCGAATGAGGTCGTTGCCCGTGCTCATCAACATGTCCCCGCGGCCGATGAG
>JBDQOS010000265.1:0-5511 GCA_040261075.1 Flavobacteriales bacterium | reverse complement strand
CCCGCCGACGAAGTGGTGCTGTCTTTGCAGGATTCGGAAAAAGAGCTGATTCGTCGGGCCCTCGAAAAGCATCGGAACAAGCGGAAATACGCGGCAGAGGAACTCGGAATCTCCGAGCGCACCTTGTACCGGAAAATCAAAGAATACGACCTGAAATGACGGGGCAGATTCGACGTGTTTGGGGTGCTTGGGCGATGGCAGCCGTCCTCCACTCCTGCGGGGTGTACTCTCCTTATGGAGCCCAAACCTCCGGAGCCTCCACGTTCAGCGTGCAAGATTTTGAACCGGCCCACCCGCTCGTGTCGGCCACCGCAGCCCAGTCTTTGTCCGAGGCGTTGCGAGACCGGGTCCAGCGCCAGAGCACCCTCCGGCTCGTGGAGGACGGGGAGCTCGAATTCAGTGCGCGCGTTGTGGGGTGGGAAGTTCGGCCGATCAACGTTCAGGGAGACGAGACGGCCGGGGCCAACCGCGTGACCGTGAGTTTGGTCTTGACCTACGTGAACGAACTCGATCCGGAATTGAGCACAGAGCGAACCTTCAGCCGCTACGTGGATTTGCCGAGCGACCAAGACGTTTTTTCGCAGGAAGAGGCCTTGGTCGAAGAGCTTGGAGAGCTGCTTTCCCAAGACATGTTCAACGCCACCCTAGGAAATTGGTGACATGGACAGCGCGCAACTTCAAGCTTGGCTGAAGAACGGACCCGCTCCCGGGGACGTTGCCGTGTTGCGCGAGTTTGTCGAGCGCTATCCCTACGCCGGACCGCTTCGGATGATGTTGGCCAAGGCTTCCGAGGAAGCCCAAAACCTCGAGCGCCGCGATCACCTCCTGCAAGCAGGCGCTCACGTGCCGTCGCGTCGTGCCTTGTTCGCCTACCTCACCGGCCCGGCCTTGGTGGAGGCGGCCCGGGCGGTGCACGTTGAAATTGAAGCCGCCCCGGAGGTGTCTGAAGAAGAATTGGTCGGCCTGGTATGGCACGGTCAAGACGGCGCCTCGCCGGCCAACGAATCCGTGGACGTGCCGGACGCCGGCTCGGCTCCCTCGCCGTTCGAAGAGGACCTCTCGGAGCCGGAACAGGAAACTTCGACCTCCGAAGCCGACACGCGAGATTCCATGGTCGCGGCCATCGCCTCGGTCATTGAACAAGACGTCCAGGCCTGGACTGCCGAATCGGAACAGGAGTCGGCCGGCCCCGTACCTTCCGTCGACGGGAAAGTTGCCGTTCCCGGGGTGAATTCCGTGCCCAAGCCCACCAGCCTTTTCGGGCAATGGCTGGCCCAGCGAGCCCAGGATACGGGCTTTGGTTCCCCTCAACTTGCGGAGAAGGGCGCGGCGGCGCTGATCGACGCCTTCCTCGCGAAGGGCGACGTCAAAATCGGACCGGTGCGCGACAGCCTCGAAACGACCGAAGAATGGGCGGCCCAAGGCTTGGTGGAGGACTCCAGTTTGGTCACCGAAACCATGGCCAAACTCTACGCCCAGCAAGGCCAAATCGGCCGCGCCAGAAAAGCTTACAAGCTTCTCGCTTTGAAATACCCAGAAAAAAGTGTTTATTTTGCGGCCCAGCTGAAAAAGCTGCGTAACTCTTGAACAACTGAACATGATCACCTTTCTGACCGTCGTCATCTTGATTGTCTGCTTCCTCTTGGGCGCAGTGATTTTGGTCCAAAATCCAAAAGGAGGAGGACTCGCCACCGGATTCCAAGGCGCCAGCCAAATCGGCGGAGTGCAGCGCACCACCAACTTCCTCGAGAAGGCCACGTGGTACCTCGCGGTTGCTCTCTTTGTGCTGTGCATCGTGGTCGGCAGCTTCGCAGGGAACGGTTCCCTTGACGTGGGTGTAGACGAGAGCTTCGCTCCGACGGCTCCCATTGAAGCCGCTCAGTAAAGGCACCTTCCACCTCTCAGCGCCCCGTGCGCGCAAGACACCCTGTCAGAATCGCTGACAGGGTGTCTTGCTTTTGGTCGCGGTCTGACACCTCTGTCAGGGTTCTTTCGCCCAGAAGCAGTTGGCACGGAAATCGCCAAAAGCGTGATGTGCTTCGGCACCTCAAACGAAAACACAACAACTGCACAATTCATGTCTGTCAACATTCGACCTCTGGCTGACCGCGTTCTGGTAGAACCCGCAGCCGCCGAACAGACCACCGCGAGTGGCATCATCATCCCTGATTCCGCGAAGGAAAAGCCTCAACGAGGCACGGTTGTGGCCGTGGGCCCCGGCAAAAAAGACGAGCCAACCACGGTTCAAGTCGGTGACACCGTGCTCTACGGCAAGTACTCCGGCACGGAGCTTCAGTACGAAGGCACCGATTACATGATCATGCGTGAATCCGACATCCTCGCGATTCTCTAACCTTCGGACCAAACCTCAACACTGAACAAATACAACCATGGCGAAAGACATTCAATTCAACAGCGAAGCCCGGGCCAACCTCAAGGCAGGCGTGGACGCGTTGGCGAACGCAGTCAAAGTGACCCTCGGTCCAAAGGGACGGAACGTGGTCATTGACAAGAAATTTGGCGCTCCCTCCGTCACCAAGGACGGGGTTTCCGTGGCCAAAGAAATCGAGCTCGAGAACCCCGTAGAGAACATGGGGGCTCAGATGGTGAAGGAAGTTGCTTCCAAGACCGCGGACGTGGCCGGCGACGGAACGACGACCGCCACGGTACTTGCACAGGCACTCGTTGGCGAGGGACTTCGCAACGTGGCGGCCGGCGCCAACCCCATGGACCTCAAGCGAGGCATGGACAAGGCAGCAGAAGCCATCGTCGCGGGCTTGCGTGAAATCAGCCGTGAAGTCGGAAGCGACAACAGCAAAATCGAGCAAGTTGGAACCATCTCGGCCAACAACGACAAGACCATCGGTTCGTTGATTGCAGAGGCGATGAAGGTGGTGGGCAACGAAGGCGTCATTACGGTCGAAGAAGCCAAGGGCACCGAGACGGAAGTGAAGACGGTGGAAGGCATGCAGTTCGACCGCGGCTACCTCTCTCCCTACTTCGTGACCAACCCGGACAAGATGGAGGCCGAACTCGACAACCCTTACATCTTGATTCACGACAAGAAGATTTCCAACATGAAGGACCTTCTTCCCGTGTTGGAACAAACCGCCCAAGGCGGTCGTCCTCTCTTGATCATCGCTGAAGATGTGGACGGCGAGGCTTTGGCCACGCTCGTGGTGAACAAGATCCGTGGTGCGTTGAAAGTGGCGGCCGTGAAGGCCCCCGGGTTTGGAGATCGCCGCAAGGCCATGCTCCAAGACATCGCCATCCTCACGGGCGGCCAAGTCATCTCGGAGGAAACCGGTTTGAAGCTGGAGAACACGACCATTGCGGACCTTGGTACGGCCGAGAAAATCACCATCGACAAGGACAACACGACGGTGGTGAACGGTGCCGGCGACAAGGCCGCCATTGAGGCCCGTGTTGGCCAGATTAAAGCCCAAATCGAAACCACCACGTCCGATTACGACCGCGAGAAGCTTCAAGAGCGTCTCGCAAAGTTGGCGGGAGGCGTCGCGGTGCTCTACGTCGGTGCGGCCACTGAAGTGGAAATGAAGGAAAAGAAGGACCGCGTGGACGACGCTTTGCACGCCACCCGTGCGGCGGTGGAAGAAGGCATTGTTCCTGGAGGAGGAACAGCTTACATCCGGGTCGCTTCCAAACTCACGAATTTGGAAGGAGACAACGCCGACGAGACCACAGGCATCAAGATTGTGCTTCGTGCCATCGAGGAGCCCCTCCGTCAAATCGTGGCAAACGCTGGCGGCGAAGGCGCGGTGGTGGTGAATGTGGTGCGCGAAGGCGAAGGTGACTTCGGCTACAACGCACGGACGGAGGTGTTCGAAAACCTCTACGAAGCGGGCGTCATCGACCCCACCAAGGTGACTCGCGTGGCGCTCGAAAACGCGGTGTCCATCTCTGGCATGGTCCTCACGACGGAGTGTGTAATCACCGACATCCCTGAAGAGTCGCCAGCTGCTCCCCCCATGGGCGGTGGCATGGGCGGCATGATGTAAGAGGTCGCTCCACGACGTTTCACGACGAAAGAAACCGCGCCCGGCTTGGGTGCGGTTTTTTTTGTGCCCGACCCGCCGCGGGCGGTACCTTCGCGTCATGTCCATTGCGATCGAAGGCGTAGAAAAGCGGTTTGGCGAACAGCGGGCCCTGAAGGGCGTGAGCTTGCGGTTGAATCGTGGAGAAGTGGTGGGTTTGCTCGGCCCCAACGGGGCAGGTAAGTCCACGTTGATGCGCCTCATTACGGGGTATTTGCCTCCCACGGCGGGACGCATTGATGTGTGCGGGCACGACGTGATGGAGGCTCCTTTGGAGACCAAAAAACGGGTCGGCTACCTTCCTGAACACAACCCCCTTCACGAGGACATGTACGTCCGAGAATATTTGCGTTTCGTGGCCGGCATCCACGGGGTTCCCAACCGCAATGCGCGTGTGGAGGAAGTGCTGAGCGAGGTCGGCTTGTTGCCGGAGGTGCACAAGCAAATTGGTCAACTGTCCAAGGGATACCGCCAGCGGGTTGGGTTGGCCCAGGCATTGATTCACGATCCAGAGGTGCTGATTTTGGACGAGCCCACGTCGGGCCTTGACCCCAACCAACTCGTGGACATTCGGGCCTTGATTCGCCGTCTGGGGGAAGATCGAACGGTCATCTTGAGTACCCACATTATGCAGGAGGTGGAGGCCATGTGCGACCGGGTCGTGCTGATCCGGCTGGGAGAAATCGTGGCGGACGCCCCGCTTGCCCAATTCGTGGCCGCCGAAGGGGGCTTGGAGGCTCAATTCAAAGCTCTCACCTCGTGAGCAAAGGCGTCGGCACGGTGCTCCGGACCACGGGGTCGTGGTACGACGTGTTGCGTGACGGAGGAGAAGTGATTTCATCGCGGCCTGCCGGTCGCCTTCGCTTGGAAGGCTTTCGATCGACCAATCCGGTGGCCGTGGGCGACCGGGTGGATTGGGAAGAGGTGGAGGACGGCACAGGCGTCATCACCAAAATTCACGAGCGCAAGAACTGCATCATTCGGAAGTCCGTGAACCTGTCCCACGAAAGTCATGTGGTGGCGGCCAACCTGGACCGCGCGTTTTTGGTGGTCACCATGGCGGCACCGCGGACCAGCACGGGATTCATGGATCGCTTTTTGGTCACGGCCGAAGCGTACGGAATCCCCACCACGGTGGTGCTCAACAAAATCGACGCGTTGACCGACGAGGAACGTGAGCAAGCTGTGGCCTTGGCGGAGGTGTATCGGGACGCGGGCTACGGTTGGCTTGAAGTGAGTGCACAAACCGGGGAAGGCCTCGACACCTTGCGCGCCGAGTTGGCCAAAGGCATCCACGTCTTGTCCGGCCACTCCGGGGTGGGCAAAAGCACGTTGATCAACCGGCTCATTCCTGGCTTGGAATTGAAGACTGCCGAAGTGAGCGAGTCGCACAACAAGGGGCGGCACACCACGACGTTCGCGGAGATGCATGCGCTCCCGGAGGGAGGGTTTTTGG
>JBDQOS010000264.1:0-4424 GCA_040261075.1 Flavobacteriales bacterium | reverse complement strand
GGAGAAAACCCGTGCATTGGCACGCCGTTCGAAATGTGCCTTGACCCGTCGTCGCCCGGCGCCGATTCTTGGACCGTGGAGTGGTCGTCCTATCCGAACATGAATTCGACTGAAAGTTGCGAAGGCCTCTGCTGCGAACTGGACAATGCCCAGAGCGGCATGGTTGCCGCGGAAGTGACGGACACCAAAGGTTGCACTTCGGTGGCTGAGCAGGTTGTCATCTTGGCGTTGACGGAGCAAGTATCCGTGCCGAGCTCGCTTTCATTCTGTCAGGACGGCGGTGCTTATCCGTTGCTTGGTGGACTGCCGGCTGCAGGGGTTTGGTCTGGTGACATGGTGAACGAAAACCAGGAGTTCATGACCACAGAGCAAGGCCTGTTTGAGGCCGTGTACACCTTTGAATCCGTGGACGGGTGCGTGAGTCATGGCGTCACGCAGATCGAGGTTTCCTCAGTCCCTGAACCCGAGATTGCAACACCACCTTCTTCGATTTGCCTGTTTGCTCCCTTTTTGCTTCAGTCGGCCGACAACGGCACGTGGGTAGGCGAAGGAATCAACGCAGATGGAAGCATCCAAGTCGCCCAGCCCGGAACCTACACCTACCAGCTTGTGGTCGGAGAAGGGTCTTGCTTCGCCATGGATGAAGTGGAAATCGAGGTTCTTCCTCTGCCTTCAAGCGACATCTTGACGATGTTCGAAGGCACCAGCACCACGCTGTGCTCAACCACTCCAGTGGACATTTCCATCGGCGAAGATTACATCGCCGCAAACAACATCGTGAATGGCTTTGCGCTTGGCTGCGAAGGGCTCACTGGTGAATTCCCGTACTTCGAATTTTTGCCTTCGGACGATTGCGACATCACCGTCGTGGTCTACGACGAGAACGGGTGTTCTGCCATTGAACAGCACAGCGTTGTGGTGCCCAACGCTCAGCCTTTCGATGCGGGGCCGGGGTTGGTTCTCTGCCTGGGGGATTCCGTCAATTTGAGCGCCGGAATCGTCGTCCCTCCTTGCCACGATGTGGTTTGGGCTGGGGAATGCGTTTCGGAAAACACGCCGTGGGCGGCCCCCTCTGAAGTAGGTCTGTGCGTGGCGGAATTGCACGTGGTTGACTGCAACGGTTGCCTTTTGACAGGCGAACGCGAGGTGCTTGCCCTCGATGTTCCCACAGTCAACATTGCCTGGGAGGACACCGTGGTGTGTGACGGTCAAGAAGTGGACATGGCTGTAGAGGTGTACGGCGGAAGCTTGAGCTACGAGTGGACCTGGATCGACGGAGGAGTCGTTGCCTCACCGGACACCCCGTGGGTTGCCGTGAACGATGGGTTGGCGCCGATTCAAGTCAGCGTCAGCGTTCAAGCTGAAAACCTTTGTGGAATCAACCAAGACATCTCCACCATCACGGTCAATCCGTCCCTCGAATTGACTCCAAATTCGAACGGCGATGGGGCTGCCTTTGAAGATGCCGTCGTCTGTGCTCCTGTCTACCTGGACTATGCTGCAGAAGCTCCGGGTGCCACAGAGTGGGTTTGGTCCGACTGGCTGATCGCCGATTCTGCGAACCCCTCTGTCTCAAGTTTCATCCTTGAATCTGTGGATTCTGTGACGGTCGTGAACCTGACGGTGCAAGCCGGACTCTCTGCAAGCATGTGTTCCAACCCCTTGGAATGGTCCCTGACTGTGGTTCCGGAACCCACGGCGGAGTTGGATGCGGAGGTCACCTCCTTTTGCGGAGAGTCCATGATGCCGGACGTTGAATTTGAAGCCACCAACGGAGCCACTGAATGGGCTTGGACGGGGGGTGACTTGCCTCCGAATTTCCCCGAAGGATGGATCATCGACTCGTCAGGAGCCACCACCCTGAGCTTAACCACAACGTCGGAATATCCTGGTGCAACTTGTTCCGCTGTTGCCACCCTGCCCCTGCAATTGTACCCCCAGCCTGTGGCCCAGTTCAACTTGTTGTCGGATTCGGTCTCGTGTGCGCCCGGCACGTTCGAGATTCAGGATTTGAGTCAGGATGCCATAAGCATCGCTTGGTTTGTTGACTACGTTGGGGGGGGGCTCGACCCAGGAGAAACGCTGAACTTGCTCTTGCCGATTGCAGGCCAATACAGCATAGTTTGGGCCGCCATCGGGGAAGGTGGCTGCAGCGACACGCTGTACATGTCTGACGTTCTGGAAGTTTTGCCTTCACCCGATGCCGCAATCTGGTCAAGTCAGCCCCCCTTCGTGCCTTGGAGCATGGAGGGCACGGAGTATGTGTTTAACGACGTCAGCTTGGGTGGAGACAGCACCATTTGGACCGTAGGAGACAGCACCATCGTTGACGAGGACATTTTGGCGTTCTTCTACGAAGACCCAGGAGTGTACGCCATCAGCCAGCAAGTTATCAACGAGTTCGGATGCTCAGACACCGTGAGTTTCCGCTTCGAAATCATCGACGAATTGGCGGTACACGTTCCAACAGCATTCACGCCCAACGGCGACGACATCAACGACGTTTGGCGTCCTGTAATCGCTGGGTTAGACCGAATCGACTCCTACCACCTGCAGGTCATCAGCCGCTCTGGACAACTGATGTTCGAAACATTTGATCCGGAGCGTGGTTGGGATGCGCTCGACGTTCCTCGTGCGGAACGGCTGGAAGACGTCCAGAACAGCGTCTTCATGTACGTGCTGCGCGTGTTGCCAGAAGCCACCCCGCTGGAACCGGAACCAGAATGGTTCGAATACACGGGCCACGTAATGATTGTCGACTGACGGGTCAGACAGCCTGGTGTTCCGACTCGATGGCGAGCCTCATCTTTCGGGTGAGGCCTCGCCAGACGAGGTCGTAGCTGTGGTCGACAAGGGCCAAAAACTCGGCCCACGGCACGTCTCCGAACGGCTCGGGATGCACGCTGTTCCAGTGTTTGGGATTCAAGTACCGGCCGGTGGTCACCCCGCTGAACGCGGCGCGCAGCTCGGGAATGCGGGTCGGCTCGCACTTCATGCCGCACCCTTCAAATTCAAAGGCGTCTACGAGACAAAACATCTTGCCTCCCACCTTGAACACGACGGTACGGTCGTCAAAGGGCAGTTCTTCGGTTGTGCCCGCCTTGGCCAAACAATGTGCCCGAAGGCGCTCCATCAGCCTGTCGTGGGGGGTCATCCCAATCCCGCCTTCTTCTCGGAAACGGCGGCCAAGATCACGTCCATTGCTTCTGCCAACGGCGTTGGGTCTAGGGCACTCATCGACGGGCGCCAATCGTTGAGGAGCGCGTTGACCGGTTCCGCGCCCAGCAAGGTCATTGTGGGCTTCAAGGAATGTCGCGTCGCAGAAATCACGTTCCAATCCTCCGCAGCGGCTGCTGAGACAAGACTGGCTTTGGATTTGGACAACGTCCCTTCAAGGGCGGTCAAAAACTCCACGTAAGACGCAGGGTCGTCCCCGAAGATGGCGTCGTATTGATCAAACCGCGGATTCAGATTCATGAGGAAAGGTTTCCTCCTGAAAGTTACTGATAAACCCGAACGTAATCCACCGCCATGAATTGGGGGAACACGGTGGTCTCGTCCGGATAGCCGGGCCAGTTTCCGCCAACAGCGACGTTCAAAATGAAAAAGAACGGGTCGTTGAACGGGGTCTCGTACCCGCTCGGGGCCACGTTTCCTTCCGTTGTGAGCTGGTGGTACGGTTCTCCGTTCATCAGCCACGTCATCGTGTCAGGCGCCCATTCCAAGGAGAACACGTGGTACTCGTCGGCGAACGTTGTTGGGAAATCCGAATACGTCACCGTGCCCACGTTGGGGTGCCCCCCACCAATGAGTTCGCCCCAGTGGGCGGTTCCGTGAACGTAATTGGGCTGTTGCCCCAACAACTCCATGATGTCAATTTCACCGCATTCCGGCCACCCCACTTCGCTGTGGTTGGCGCCAAGCATCCACAAGGCAGGCCACAAACATTGGCCGTACGGAAGCACGGCGCGGATGTCAATTCGACCAAACTGAAATTCCTGGAGGTCTCGCGAAACCAAGCGAGCGGAAGTGTATCCGGCCCCGTCCTGAAGCGCCACGATGAACAAGTTGCCGTCCTCGACAAACGAGTTGGCCTCGTCTTCGGTGTAGGCCTGGGATTCGTTGTTGCCCCATCCACCGCCGCCCAGTTCGTGGCTCCAGTGAGAAGGGTTGATCGTTGCACCCTCAAATTCATCCGACCACACGAGCGTCATTCCCTCGGGTGGGTTTGCAGGAGAATGAGGCGTGTCGTAGCCCCCTTCAGGAAGCACGATTTCCAGCTCCGTGTCGTCGTTCAAGATGGTTCCGGTGGCCACTTGAACGTTGCCCTTCAAGTAACCGTTCACGGGATTCGACAACTCCACCGTGAATTGCTCGTCGGCCTCGAGGCCTTCGTCAATCACAATGGGCACCTCGATTTCCTG
>JBDQOS010000263.1:0-2525 GCA_040261075.1 Flavobacteriales bacterium | reverse complement strand
GCCCCACCCCAATAAAAGGTGAGCAGCGCCCCGAGAACGCCCTTGGCATCCAACACCGACAAGTCCTTGCCGCCAAGGGTTGCGGCCAATCCAGCCATGCCACCAAGGAGTGCACTCGATTTGATCTCGTCCACGATGTCCAAGCTCAGGCCGTAGTTCACCATGTACGAGCCCAAGGCCACTTCAGCACCCACGTAAACGAAAATTCCAACGGCGCCAAAGACCAACTTCTTGTTTTGGAATGCCGCGCCGTACGACGCAGCTGAATCGGTCGTCTCCCCCAAAATTTTTGGCAGGGAAACGAGCCCAACCGCCACTGCCAAGGCCAAGAAAGCCAAGGCCAAGAGGACGAAAGGCACCTGGACGGCGGAGGCTTCGTTGGCGTAATACGCCAACCGGTCTGCCTCTGAGAGTGCCGAGATGGCGTCGGCGCTCAAGATTTGGTCTCCCAACAAGAAACTTGCCGCCACCATGGGCGCCAGCGTGGTGCCAAAGGAATTGAAGGCCTGGGACAAATTCAGCCGCGCAGAAGCGGAGTCCTCAGGCCCCAGCACGCTGATGTACGGGTTGGCTGCCACCTGAAGCACGGTGATGCCCCCTGCGACGACGAACAGCGCCAGCAAAAAGAGCGGGTACAGCCGCGTGGCCGCAGCCGGGTAAAAGAGCAGACATCCCAGACCGGCCGTCGCCAGACCGACTAAAATTCCTCGCTGGTAACCGATCCGAGAGATGAGATTTCCCCCAGGGACAGACAACAATCCGTAGGCGGCAAACCAGGCAAATTGGACCAACCCTGCTTGCAGGAACGTCAGCTCAAAGACGTCTTTCAATCTGGGGATGAGTGCGTCCACAAGGACGGTGATGAAGCCCCACATGAAAAACAGCGAGGTCACCGCGACAAAAGCCCCTCGCAAGGATTGGCTCGAGGAAGAAGAAGTCATGATACAGGCAGTGTTCGGGTTAGCGCATCAAGTGAACAAATCCACGAAATTCCTGCGCATCGGTGTCAAATCCGGCTGCCTTGATGACCCAATGGTACACTCCGTTGGGAGCAAAATGCGTGCCCCCGCTGACGTCCCCGATCCACGCTTCGTCCAGGTCTGTGCTGGTGTAAACCAACTCTCCCCAGCGGTTGTAAATCCAAATCTCGAAAAGTCGAATTTGGCGCCCCGTGATTTCAAAAGCGTCGTTCAATCCGTCGTTGTCCGGAGTGAATGCGGTCGGAATGTAAAACAGCACGTCCCCGTACACGTCCATGACGGCGTTGTCGGTACAGCCAATGTCAGTGGTGACGAACACCTCAGCCTCGTAGGTCGACAGGCCATCGTACTTGTGTGTGGGGTTCTTCTCGTAAGCCACGTTGCCGTCTCCGAAATCCCACATGTAGAAATACGCCGCTTCATAAGGCTCTGCCGGGTCCACCAGCACGTCAAATTCGTAGGTGTCGTCGCCCAAGCTTTCACGAAGAATCGTGGCTTTGACGGTTTGGACGTCCACTTGGGTGGACGCAAATTCCGAGTAGTCGCAATTGTCGACAACAACTACTTCGTATTCCGTGCTCACATCGGGGTCCACCAAGTGCACCAATTCTTCGTCGGTGAAATCGTCCCACTGGATTTGGTAAGGCGGCTCTCCCCCTTGAATTTCAAGCTCCATAAACGCCGAAGCCCCGTTGCAAAGCAAGGTGTCGTTGGGCACCGTCAACACAAGCGGTTCGTAAGGGACCTCAAACAAACTCTGCAAGTAGATTTCACGCTCGCATCCGTCTTCAAGGTACACTTGCATCAACGACGAGGTAAGCGCCCCGTACGTGACGCACTGCTGGTCTCCAAAATCCACGCCGTTGATCGACCAGGTGTACTCAACCGGAGGATAAGCGTAGTTGGGGTCCTGAATCAAATCAATGCAGACCTCTTGGGTTTCGTCGCACGGAACCGTCACCACGTCAGGCATCGACGCCTCAAAAGGCGGCGTGTCGTAGATGATGATGGTGATTTCACTCTCAATGGTGCCACTCACCACCTTCAAATTCAACGTTTCCGTTCCCTCGTCGATGAAATCTTGAGGCACTTCAAACGTCAACGAAATCCCGTATTCTCCTACGGGAATGGCCGCAGACGAAGGCAAGCCCAACAGGTCTTCGTCCAGCGTAGCTTCCGAACCCGGAGCGGCAATCAAGTCAAACGGAAACGGGAACAGCGACGACACAGCGCACGGACGGCTGATCGTGATTGTGGAGGGCCCGCAATCTTCCCACGCGCAGTAAATGATCTCGTCGTCGTCGGGATCGGGGTCGCATTCCGGCGAAGCCTGCGCTTCGTAGGTCGTCGGGATGGGCGAGCCAAAGCTTCCTTCTTCCAAAATCACAACCGAGTCCAAAATGGTGTCCGAACCGTCGCCAATGGCCAGTTTGATGTGGTACGTTTCTCCACAAATCACCGGGTACACGGCCGTCAATACCGTGGTGTATCCGTTCATGCACACGTCAGGCGACTCGTTCAAAATGTAATACTCGGCGTTAAGAT
>JBDQOS010000262.1:0-5339 GCA_040261075.1 Flavobacteriales bacterium | reverse complement strand
TGCACGCCGCGGCAATCCAGGTAGGGGCGCCGATGTACCCCAAACGCCACCCCGTCATGGCAAAGCCCTTGGAGACGCCGTTGACCGTGACGGTGCGCTCCCACATCCCGGGCTGGGCAGCCATGCTGGCGTGCTTCTCCGTGAAGTTGATGAGCTCGTAGATCTCGTCGCTCACCGTCACAATGCGGTCGTGCTTGCGCAGGACGTCGGCCAAAGCGGCCGTTTCTTCCTGCGTGTACACTGAGCCCGAGGGGTTGCATGGCGACGAGTACATGACCATGCGGGTCTTCGGGGTGATCGCCGCTTCAAGTTCCGAGGGTTGAATCTTGTAGTCGTTGTCGATGCTCGTGGGAATCACCACAGGAATGCCGCCTGCGACTTTGACAATCTCTTCGTAGCTCACCCAAAACGGCGCGGGAAGAATCACTTCGTCTCCCGGATCCACCAAGGAAAGCACGACGTTGGCCAGGCTTTGCTTGGCGCCGGTGCTCACCACGACTTGGTCGGCCGTGTACTCGAGTCCGTTGTCGCGCTTGAATTTCTTGACGATGGCGTTGCGCACTTGGGGCGTCCCGGGAACGGGTGTGTAGTGCGTGTCGTTGGCCTCGATGGCGTCAATCCCCGCCTGTTTCATGGCGGCCGGCGTGTCAAAATCCGGCTCGCCGAGCGAGAGGGAAATGACGTCGATGCCTTGGTCCTTGAGTTCCCGCGCTTTCCGCGCCATGGCGATGGTGGCGGATTCACTCAATCGTTGGAGGAGGGAGGACGTGGTTTGTTCCATGCTAGGGAGGAGATAAATGAAAGCCCAAAATTCGGCGCAAAAATACACGCCGCACTCGAAACAACCGGGACTTGGGGCGGGCTTATCTGCGCAGTGAAATCAGGCCGAGTCCGGCCGCGGTCAACAGCCCGTTCACCGGCAACAGAGCGAAGCCAAAGCTGAACCCCAATCCTCCCGACAGCGCGGATTCCAGCAGGTAACCAACAATTGGCGCGGCCACGCAGATCACCGGGATCCACGCTGCACGCGGGTTCCACGTGGTGAACATCCCGGCGAAGAACAGGCCGAGCAAGGGTCCGTAGGTGTAGTTCGCGACGGTGAACAGCGCGGCCACAACGGACGTGTCGTTTACTGCACGGAACCCCAAGATGACCGCCCAGAGCAGCACCGCAAGCCCCAAATGAACGCGCTTTCGAACGGCCGTCGCGCGCTCCGCGGTCATGGAGGGAGTCTCGAGCAAATCCACGCAGGTCGACGTGGTCAAGGCGGTCAGGGCCGAATCCGCCGAACTGAAGGCCGACGCCAAAAGCCCCACCACAAACGCAACACCCAAGGCAGGACCGAGGCTGCCCCCGAGGGCCACCAGCGGGTACAACCGGTCGGTGGCTTCGGGCACGGCCATGCCAATGGATTCCGCGTGCATCCAAAGAAGCGCTCCCATGGCGAGAAAAAGCACGTTGGCGCCGACCAGGATGACGGTAAACGAGCCCATGTTCCATTGGGCTTCGCGAAGGTTTCGGCACGCGAGGTTCTTCTGCATCATGTCCTGATCCAAGCCGGTCATGGCGATTGTGACAAACATGCCTGCAAGGAGGTGTTTGGCCCAATGGTTTCCAAGTTTCCAATCGTCCACCACCCAAACCTTCGTGAGCCCCGTCGACTCCAAGACCTGAGGTAAATCCCACCACCCGTGGCCTCCTGCGGAGAGCACTCCGCCAACTGTGAGCACCACGGCGAGAAGCATGCAAGCCGTTTGAAGCGTGTCTGTCCAGATGACCGTGGCCATGCCGCTTTGCCTTGTGTACAGGTAAATCACTGCGAGAATGCCAGCTGTAGTCAGCCCAAACCACGTCCACGGCGTCGGCCCTCCGTACATCGGCTCGAGGACGAGAACGTCGACCACCAAGGCCACAAGAAAGAGGCGGAACGAGGCGCCAATGACTCGGCTGAGCAAGAAAAAAACCGCGCCCGTTCGGTGCGCATTCCTCCCAAACCTCGTCCCGAGGTAGCTGTAAATGCTGGTCAGTTTTTGTTTGTAGTAAAGAGGGAGTAAAACCGTTGCAACAATCAGATATCCAATGCAGTAGCCCGCAACCATTTGCAGGTAAGTCCATTCCTGGTCACGAACCCATCCCGGGATGCTCAGAAAGGTGACGCCGGACAGGGAGGCGCCCACCATCCCGAAGGCGACCACAAACCACGGCGCTTTGTTCCCGGCCACGAAAAAGCGCGATTCAGAATCGCCGTCCGACCCGTGTCTGGAGGACCAGCGACTGACGACCAAAAGCACGGCGACGTATCCAAAGGCAATGCACAAGACGGTGGTTGGGGTCATGCGTCCAAATGTAAGGCCCGGACCGGGCCTTGGTGTACCTTCGCTTCGTGCAACTCCCCTCCAGATTGATCGAAGCCGCGGTGGACCAAATGGCCACACTTCCCGGCGTTGGAAGGCGAACGGCCCTCCGTCTCGTGCTGCACATGCTCGCCCGAGACGAAGAGCGCGTTCGGGACTTCGCCGAAGCGATGGTCGCCATGCGCGAGGGGGTCAAGCCTTGCACCGACTGCCACAACCCGACCGAAGGCGAGACGTGCAACCTGTGTGCCAACCCGCATCGAGACAGGTCGACCGTCTGCGTGGTGGAAGACGTGCGGGACTTGCTGGCGTTGGAGTCCATGGGCGAATACCGAGGACTTTACCACGTGCTGGGCGGCGTGATCAGCCCCATGGACGGGGTGGGGCCCGCAGATCTGAACGTGGAGTCGTTGGTCAAGCGCGCCGGTTCGGACGACGTCAAAGAAGTGATTTTGGCCTTGCCCGGTTCGATGGAAGGGGACACGACGGCCTTCTACGTGGCCAAGAAATTGGCCGACCGCGACGTGCTGCTGACGGCGTTAGCCCGAGGAGTGGCCGTGGGGGAGGCGCTGCAGTACGCCGACGAGGCGACGCTGTCGAGTTCGTTGTTGAACCGTTTGCCGTACAAAGGGTGACCGACCTCAGCGTAGTCGTCGTCAGTTACAACGTTCGGGCTTTTCTCGAGCAATGCCTCGTGTCCGTCGAACGGGCCAAAGAGGGCCTCAACGTGGACGTCTGGGTGGTGGACAACCGCAGCGTGGACGGCTCGGTGGACATGGTGCGCCGCCGCTTTCCCTGGGTGAACGTGGTGGCCAACGAAGACAACGTGGGATTCTCCGTCGCCAACAACCAGGCCATTCGGGAGAGCGAGGGCCGGCACGTGCTGCTGCTGAATCCCGACACGGTGGTTCGTGAGGACACGTTTCGCCTCTGTTTGGAGCATGCAGATGCCCAGCCCCAACTCGGCGGCATGGGCGTGCCGATGTACGACGGAACCGGGAAGTTTCTTCCAGAGTCCAAGCGGGGCCTTCCGGCGCCGTGGCCGGCGTTTTGTCGCATGTCAGGACTGCATCGAGTTGCCCCGCGTTCCAGGACGTTCAACGCCTATTACGCCGGCCACGTCGGCGAACACGACACAGCGCCCGTGGACATCCTGTCCGGGGCGTTCATGTGGATGCGTCGCGAGGCGCTGGATCAGGTGGGGCTTCTCGACGAGCAGTTCTTCATGTACGGCGAGGACATTGATTTGAGTTGGAGGCTGGTCGCAGGCGGCTGGGAGAACCATTATTTCGCGGGGACCAGCATTATTCACTACAAGGGCGAGTCCACCAAAAAGGGGAGCCTGAATTACGTGCTGGTCTTTTACCGCGCCATGCTTCTGTTCGCTGCAAAGCACTTTGAAGGCGGCCAAGCCCGGGCGTTTTCCTGGATGATTCGAAGCGCGATTTACGGCCGAGCGAGCCTGGCCATTGGTCGTCGGCTTTTGAGCCGGTGGGGCGAGATGATGACCGTTTCTGCTTGGACGGCCTTGTGGCTGGTGGCGTTGGTTGCGGCGATGCAGGCCTGGTTCGGAAAGGCCTACGTTTGGCCGGACGTGGCGTGGCAAGGGGCTGGCTTGCTTGCCGTCCAAATCTTCGGCACCTGGGCTTTCGGAGGTTACCGCGAGGCCCGAACACGGCGCACCCTTTCTGGGCACGTCCTGGCGTGGGCGGCGGCTTCCACGCTGACGCTTGCTACCTACAGCCTCTGGCCTGAATCGTGGCGCTTCAGTCGCGCAACCGTCTTGTTGTTGCCCGTGGGCCATGCCCTCGCGCACGCTTTGGTGATGGTTCGGTCGTGGCGTCGCACAGGAAACCCGCACATCGTGAGACGGCTTCTTGTGGCCGGTCCCGATGTAGAGGCCACAGTGGAATTGTTGCGTCGCAACGAAGGGGAGCGGACCCGTCGCCAGACTTTCGCCCTGTGGGCAGGCGACCGGCTTCCGGAGGATGCTCCGGATTTGCAAAGTGTTCCTTGGGTCGGCACGCTTCGCGACGTCGAAGAGGCCGTTCAAATTCACAACCTCGACGAGGTCGTGTTCAGCGGCCGCGACGTACGTGCCGAGGTCATTGTCGACGCGCTGCCGACGCTCGGTCGCCGTCACGTTCGCTGCCGCATCGCGTGGACCGACGTCGGAGACGTGATGTCGAGTGGCGGGGCTTCGCGCGAATCTTTTGTGGCGTTCCGGCACGGACTTCACCTCCCGGAGGTGGCACGCACCAAACGCGCGTTCGACGTGGCAGCTTCGTTGATTCTGCTTGCCGCCGCACCGTGGCTTTGGGTCTCGTCTCGGGCGGGTTGGCCACGCACTGCGTGGAACGTATTGTGGGGTCGCGGCACCTGGGTGAGTCCCGGAAAACTCAAAGCAGAAGTTCCGTTTGCCTTTGACATCGCGCATGGCCTTTCCGGCCGGGGCGCTGAGCGAAAGGCCTTTACGCACGGTCAAGATTACCATTGGCGAAAGGACCTTGCGGTGGTCGTCGATGCCTTAATTTCGCGTCGAGCAATTACCTCTCATGGCCATCATTGACATTCTCCTGCCCAAAATGGGTGAAAGTGTAGCGGAGGCGACCATCACCAAATTGGTGGTCGACGCAGGCGCGAACGTGGAAGCGGACGAGCCCATTGTCGAAATCGCAACGGACAAGGTCGACTCCGAAGTTCCCGCCCCGGAAGACGGCACCCTTGTAGAGTGGTGCGTCGCCGAAGGAGATGTGGTTCAGGTCGGTGAAGTGATCGCGCGGTACGACGTGGGAGGCGAAGGGGGCGAGGTGGTGCCAGCCGCCACACCTGCAGCCTCGGTGGCTGAGCCTGCGGAAAGCTCCGAATCCGAACTTGACCCTGCGCCGGAAGTGGTGGCGGCGGCCTTGGCGCCCCTTGACGAAGCGCCGGGCCGAAAGGGTCCTTCAGGCCGTTTCTATTCGCCGCTCGTCCGAAGCATTGCCC
>JBDQOS010000261.1:0-3922 GCA_040261075.1 Flavobacteriales bacterium | reverse complement strand
TGCCTTGTTTGGACACTTCCGGAGGAGGAGCGAGCACCATCACGCTAGGCAAAAGGGTAAATGCCAGCACGTAAGCCACCCCGACGCCGACCGCCGAGTACACCCCGAAGTCGTGAACGGGCCCAATCGAGCTCGTCAGCAACGTCAAGAATCCGAGTGCCGTGGTGAGCGAGGTCAGAAACGTCGCGAGTCCCACTTCCCGGAAGGCGCGCGTCATGGCCTCTTGGTGCGACACCTCCGCACGCCGTTCGTCGTAGTACCGAGTGAGCACGTGAACCACGTCGGAAATGCCCACCACGAAGAGGATGGTCGGGAGCACCACCGTCATGACGTCCACGGCCTTTCCTGTGGCGACCATGATGCCCAGCGTCCAAAGTCCACTGACGAGAACCACGGTTAGGGGGACCAGCACTCCCCATGCCGTTCTAAACGCGAACCACAGGAAGGCCACGAGCAACACGATGCCCACGCTGACAAACCACGCGACTTCGCGTTCCATGACCCCGACGTAGTACGCTTGAGCCACCGCCCGCCCTGAGACATGGACGTCGAGGATGGCGCTTTTGGAAGCATGGACGGAAGCTTCCCAAGCATTCACAGCCGCAGCAAGGGAATCGCAGCCGGCCTTGCTCAGTCCGTCGGTGTGTTCAAGGGTCAATGCAACGGCACGGCTGCTCGGACTCACGAACGTCCCCATGACGTCGTTTCGACTGCGGAGCCTTGCCAGATCCTTGGTCAGGCTGCTGTCGCTGGCCCACGAAAGAAGTGGGCGCTGAAAAACCATGCCGCTGAGCGGGTCACGAACGGGGAGCTTGAGCCGGGTGGGAGACTGGACCGTCTCGACGTTGGGCAAGGCCTCGAGCGCCTCGATTTGGGCGTCCACCTCAGCCAAGAATGCCGCGGACAAGCCTTCCCCTTCGAACCCGACAATCAGAAAGTCGTTGTCGCTCCCAAACGTGTCCCTGAACTCCTGGTAAAACGTCGTCTCGGGGTGGTCTTCCGGGAAAAACTGCTCGAAGTCGTAGTTGAACTCGAGCCCAAGCGCTTGCCAAGCCATCCAACCCGTGACCGCCACCAACGACGCAAGAACGGTCCACGCGCGTCGGCGCCACGAAGCGGGAAGGGAGGAGGAAGACGGGGCGTCCATGATGCAAAGGTGGAACACGCGCCGTGGCGTGCGGTTCAACTTGGCACAAAAAAAGCCCCGCAGAAAGCGGGGCTTTTCGTGTTCACAGGAGGGGGGCTTAGCCCTCCTTCACTTCTTCAAAATCCACATCCGTCACTTCGGCATCGCCGTCGGCGGAGGCTCCAGCTGAACCTGACGCGCCTGCGTCGGCTCCACCGGCTTCTTGCTGTGCGGCGTACATCTCTTGGCTTGCGGCTTGGAAGGCCGTATTTAGCGCTTCGATGCCGGACTTGCATCCGTCCACGTCTTGCGCGCCGTGTGCCTTCTTGAGGTTTTCGAGGGCCTCGTTGATGGGAGCCATCTTGTCCTCAGGAATCTTGTCGCCAAACTCCTTGAGCTGCTTTTCCGTTTGGAAGACCATTGCGTCGGCTTGGTTCAAGACGTCCGCGCGTTCCTTGGCTTGCGCATCCGCGTCGGCGTTGGCTTCGGCGTCGGCCTTCATGCGCGCGATTTCGTCTTCGCTCAATCCGCTTGAGGCTTCAATTTTGATGCTCTGTTCCTTGCCTGTGGCCTTGTCCTTGGCGCCCACGTTGATGATGCCGTTGGCATCAATGTCAAACGTCACCTCGATCTGAGGCACACCACGCGGTGCAGGGGGGATGTCCGCCAGGTGGAAGCGTCCGATGGTCTTGTTGTCCGAAGCCATCGCGCGCTCGCCCTGGAGAACGTGGATTTCCACGCTGGGCTGGTTGTCGCTTGCCGTGGAGAACGTCTCCGACTTCTTGGTTGGAATCGTCGTGTTGGCTTCGATCAGCTTGGTGAACACACCGCCCATCGTTTCGATGCCGAGGGACAACGGAGTCACGTCCAAGAGGAGGACGTCCTTCACGTCGCCCGTCAAGACGCCACCTTGGATGGCGGCACCCACGGCCACCACCTCGTCCGGGTTCACACCCTTCGAAGGCTCCTTGCCGAAGTAGGCCTTTACGGCGTCTTGCACGGCAGGGATTCGGGTGGAGCCGCCCACGAGGATCACCTCGTCGATGTCGCCTTTGTCGAGGCCGGCAGCTTTCAACGCGCTCATGCAAGGCTCGATGGAGCGCTTGACGAGGCTGTCGACCAACTGCTCAAACTTGGCTCGAGACAAGCTGCGAACCAAGTGCTTGGGCACGCCGTCCACAGGCATGATGTAAGGGAGGTTGATTTCTGAGGTGGTCGTGCTGGAGAGTTCAATCTTTGCCTTTTCAGCCGCTTCCTTCAAGCGCTGAAGCGCCATGGGGTCTTTGCTGAGGTCGAGGCCGCTGTTTTCGCTCTTGAACTCGTCCACGAGCCACTCGATGATGGCCTGGTCGAAGTCGTCCCCACCGAGGTGCGTGTCGCCGTCCGTGGACAACACTTCAAAAACACCGTCGCCGAGTTCGAGGATGCTCACGTCGTGCGTTCCGCCGCCCAAGTCGAAGACCACAATCTTCTGGTCTGTCGCCTTTTTGTCGAGTCCGTACGCGAGGGCCGCTGCGGTGGGCTCGTTGATGATGCGCTTCACTTCGAGGCCGGCAATTTCGCCGGCTTCTTTGGTGGCTTGGCGTTGGCTGTCGTTGAAGTAAGCAGGAACCGTAATCACGGCGCCAGTCACTTCCTGGCCGAGGTATTCTTCGGCAGTGCGCTTCATTTTCTGGAGCGTCATGGCGGAGATTTCCTGAGGCGTGTACTGACGGTCGTCGATTTGGACGCGGGGCGTGTTGTTGTCGCCCTTCACCACCTTGTAGGCCACGCGGCCTGCTTCTTTCTCCACTTCGCTGAAGCTGGAGCCCATAAAGCGCTTGATGCTGGAAATCGTCTTCGTTGGGTTGGTGATGGCTTGACGCTTGGCGGGTTCACCCACTTTGCGTTCGCCGCCGTCGATGAAAGCAACCACCGACGGGGTCGTGCGCTTGCCTTCGCTGTTGTTGATGACCACAGGTTCGTTTCCTTCCATCACTGCAACGCAGCTGTTGGTTGTCCCGAGGTCAATGCCAATGATTTTGCTCATGATGCGAGGTTGTGTGTGTTGATTTTGACCTCCTCAGACCAAACCGCATGCCAACGCCCATGCCAAATCCACATGCTGACATCCTGTCCACTTTCGGGCGCGAGTTTCTGCCACGTCCTGCGAAACCGAGGTCAAAGGCTGACAGCATGTCCGACCCACTCGGAAACACGGGAGAGGTGGTCGGTTGCATGCAGCATTCGGGATCCGTACCAGCTGAAGGCCTCGCCGTCGACAAGCTGAAACTTCGTCTCGGGAACGGAGTCGGACAGCGATTCGACATGTTTCGAAGCGAAGGGGAACGGTTCGGAGGGGAGAAGCCACAGGTCGGCCTGGGCTGCCCCGGTCTCGGGGTCGGGTGCGAGTGTGGGGTAGCGGGCTGCGGAATCGCCGTTGGCGAAGGCGTTGCCGATGCCCCAATGGCGCATGACGTCGTGGATGAAGGTGTCCTGTCCCGCGACCATCCAGGGAGAAGACCAAACCGCGTACCCCGCCCGTCCCACCTCGGTGCGGGGCGCACCCCACGCGTTGTGGATGCGCGAGACCCATTCTTGGGCGAGGGCCTCGCGCTCCACAACGCCTCCCAGCACGGCCATTTCCTGGAAGGCACCGGCCACGGTGCGGACGTCCGTTATCAGCACCTCGGCACCCGCCGGCAACGCCTCCCGAATTGCCTCTACCTGCGCACGGTCGTTTTCTTCCCGGTTCGCGACCACCAAATCCGGGTTCAGTGGCAGAACCTTTTCGGGGTCCACCGTTTTCGTTCCGCC
>JBDQOS010000260.1:0-3211 GCA_040261075.1 Flavobacteriales bacterium | reverse complement strand
ATTGGGGAGACTCCGTTTGGGCCCCCTCCTACCTTGCCGGGTTGGGTCTGATGGGAGCCGGCTACGCCCTGCATTTGGCGCCTGCCTCTTGGCGCACCTTGCTGCAAGAAAAAACCACGTCTTTCCCGATGTGGGTGACGTGGTGTTTGTGGTGCGCCGCAACGGCGCTGGCTGTGTGGTGCAGCTCAAGCTACCACAAGCCTTTCATTTACTGGCAGTTTTGAATCAGCGACCGGGCTGTGCCGAAGGCTGAACTTGCTGGTATGCGCTGCAAGACTGCTGTCCGGCGGTTGAGCAAGAGGCCAAAGTGGCGACGATCATCGCTGCTCCGAGGAGCCAAGCAAACATGGAAAGTTGACGCGTTTTCATGGGACTAAAATGGTTCGGTTTTTTGACAAAGTCAAGGCGTTGATTTGCGGTGTTTTGAACACAAGCCGGTGTAATTTGCGGGCCATGTCTCCACACCGCATCCTCAACGGCGTCTTGGGCGCGTTGTTGTGTTACAACCTCGCTTTTTTCGTGTTCCACTTGACCGACCAGGCCCGCGCTTGGCGGGACGCGCTGGAAGGTGTGCAGTCGCTGCTCAACATCTTTGAGTTGATCGCCGTCGCCTCGCTGTTTGTGGACCTGGTTCGTCGCTTTGACGAAATCCCGGCAAAATGGCAATCGCCGCGGGTGGCAGCCGTGGGCCTTTGCGTGGCCGGCATGCTTTTCAAGTGGTTCATCCTCTACCTCCAATTGAGCTACCTCGTGGATTGATTGGGCGTCCGCCCGCCGTGGGCTTTCCAGAAGTCAGTCTTCGTCCAAATGGTATTCCAGCTCTCCTGGCGGCAAGGCGCGGGGCATCATGCGGAAGACCTGGTACCGCTGCTTGACGTACAGGATGAATTCGTATTGCGACCAGCGCTTCAGCAAATCGTCTCCCGGGTCACAAAACCGCGCAAACGCATCGAATTCCCAAGGTTCGAGCTCAACGATGTCGTAGTCCACGTACTTGGTGAAAAGCTCTTGAAGCAGCTCCCGACGACGGTCGTCGTTCTCCAGCTGCGCGACCGCCCTGCGGCTCTGCGGCTCGCGGGCAAACGCCTCGTACAAGAACGTGATGGGGCTCTGGAGGGCGTTGATACCTGAAACCCGGAAGTCCTCTTCCTTGTAGCCCAAAGCCTGAATGTCCTGAACAATTTGTTGCAAGGTTCGCGGCGCGATGACTTCGGCTGTCCCCACCTCCACGGAGAGGACACGAAGTCGGACCTCCATGCGCGAACCGTCCACCACGACGCGCTCCTTGGTTTGGTACCCCACGGCCCCAAACACAAGGGTGTCCCCCAGGCACGCCCGCACCAAAAATTCACGGTCGCTCCCCACGAATTCGCCCGCGCTCGTCCTGCGGCTCACCACCATCGACGACGGAATCCAACGGCCGCTGCCGTCGGCCACCGAACCTGAGATGACCACAGCACTGTCGCACAAAGCGCTCGAGGATTCGACTTGCGCGACTCCCGCGCCGACCCCAAGCAACGTCGCCAACATGGCAGTTGTAAACTCCCGGTGCATGCCGACAAAGTACGGGCAGTTTGCTCGGGCGCGGTCCGGCCTTTCACGTATCTTCCCAACATGAGTGCCAAGAACCGTGAACGGGACAGTGCGCGCGATCGAGCAAGGAAAAACGCCGCCGGCATCATTCGCCAAGCCCCCGCATGGACGCCTGAAACACTCGCGGCTGCCGTGACTGAAGGGCAACGCGACGCCTTGGCGCAAGCCATCACGTGGGTGGAGAGCACGTTGCCGGAATATCAACCGCGCATCGAGTCCTTGCTTCACTTGACGTCGGCCCCGCACAACAGCCTGCGCATCGGGTTCACGGGGATTCCCGGCGCGGGCAAAAGCACGTTGATTGAACGGTTTGGGCTGGAGGCTCTGAGACGAGGCTGGCGCGTCGCCGTGTTGGCCGTTGACCCCTCCTCCCAACGAACAGGAGGGTCCCTTCTCGGAGACAAGACACGTATGACGGACTTGTCCAAGCACACCGACGCGTTCGTTCGACCTTCTGCCGCATCCGGCACCCTTGGAGGCGTGGCCCGAGCCACCTCGGAAGCCATTCAACTTTGCGAAGCCGCCGGTTACACCTTGATTCTCGTGGAAACGGTTGGCGTTGGACAAAGCGAAGTTGCCGTGAGAAGCATGGTGGACATGTTTTGCCTCCTCTTGATTGGGGGGGCGGGCGACGACGTGCAGGGCATCAAGCGCGGCGTAGTCGAAATGGCAGACTTCTTGGTGGTGCACAAAGCAGAACAGGAGCGCTTGGCTGCGTGCCAGGACACCGCTCAAGCTTACCGTCACGCCCTTCACGTCTTCGGACAGCCGCCTTCTGGGACACCGGTCGAGGTCTTGCTTGCGTCAAGCATCACAGGAGAAGGGCACGAGGCCATTTGGGCGCACGTCGAATCCCTCAAAGCAACGTGGACGAATTCGGGTTGGTGGAACGAACAACGTGAACTGCAACGCCTCGACGCCTTTCAACGTCATGCCCGCCAACTCTTGGTGGAAGCCCACATGCACCGGGAATCCGAATCCTGGAAGCGGCTTGAAACGGAAGTTGCGAAAGGCGTCACAAGCCCGTTTGCTGCGGCACGCAGGTGGGTGCAACTCAACGCCCTCGACACGTGAACCTCGTTCTCTTGGGAGTGGGAGCGCTTGCCGGTTTGGCTTCCGGCGTCGCACTTGGCAGGCGGCGTGGCCCCTCCAACAAACCGACCCCACGCCCGGACATGGAACGTCTCTCCGAGAGAATGGTCCATGCGCGAAACATGGGCATGCGACTTCAAGAATTGGGCCTGCGACAACGGGATTTGAAGGTCACCCAAGACCACAACCGCCACCTGGAAGAACTGCGCAGCGAAGTGGAATGGATGCTGGACCTCGTGCAATCGAGGTTGCTCGCGGCAAGCAGCTCGCGTGATTGCGAAGATTTGGAAACGCTGCTTGGTGCGGTTTCCAAATCGCTTCGTCACATGCTTGAAGTGGGGCAATTTCCAGACATGGCTCACGAAGATTTCTTGCCCGCCGAAGAACAAATCCGTGGCACGCTGTCACGGATCACGCAGCTTCCCGTCCTACAAATATCTAAAGACCCGATACAATCGCAAAAGACTGTTGAAGAAATAAATAGAATCAATCAGATAAACCTTTTGATTCAAAGACATCGCGTGTT
>JBDQOS010000259.1:0-6218 GCA_040261075.1 Flavobacteriales bacterium | reverse complement strand
GGTGCAACCTCCCCCCTCTTGCAACGCGCAATCGTAAGGTGGGAAGGTGCAGGTGCCGTCGTCAAAAGCCGCATCCGGATCGTAGTTGCAGGCAAGCGGATAGGTGCAACCGCCGTAATCCACCACGACACACGGCCCGGCCTCCCACGAAGTGACCCCTCCGGCTTAGGTCGCGAAGCAGGAATTGGAATACGTCACCCCGTCGCAACCGCACACCGGGTCGTAAATCTCGGTGCAGAAAACGTCGGGGTCAATTAAGCTTTCATCCACGCAATCCGACGCGCCGTTGGCGTCGACGCCCAAGCTCCCTCCCAGCGTCCAACTGCCCAAGAACGTCCCAGGAATGATTTCCGTTTCTTCCCAAAAGAGGTAGTCCTCGATCAGGCAGGCCACGGGACTCCCGTTGAGCATGGCCGAATCGTTGGTCAACAGCACCGAAACGAACATCGTGTCGGTCAACGGCAGTTCGAATGAAAACGAAACGAAGTTGTTGTTGACCAGCACCTCTTCGTGAAGCACGTTCCCCTCGGAGTCGGTGAATTCCCATTCCATCACATTCTCGCTCGGGGGCCACGTCAAATAGCCCCCTGGGTGATACACGTTGATGTAATCTGGGTTGGACCCCACATTCACCACGAGGCCCATCTGGTCGCAAGGGACGGCGGTGATGACCTGTGCCAGGCCATGTGAAGAAACCAGGGCGGCCACGCACAGCACACCAAGCTGAACTTCCTTTGCAAATGTCGTCATTTCAGCAAGTTAAACCATCCACCAAACTTCCGCAACCCAGGCGTCGATTTGGACGGGGCTTCTACCCAGCCCTCGCAGCTCGCGACTCTCTCGGTCAATCGCAGCTCGAATTGAATACCGTCAACAAGTCCAGCAAGTCTCCAGTGTCCACGACGCCACTGCCATTCAAGTCTCCAAAACAACCGTCTTCCCAAACGCAAGTGCCGTCGTCCACAGTTGCCGTCACGAGGTAATTCGAAGCTGTGGAGTACGTACACCCTGAAATGCTAAGGGTCGAAGCCAAACTGAATGTCGACAAGGTGCCCGTTTGGTCGTTGGCTACGAGAATGGCATCAAAGCCCTCTGAAATCCCGGACACCGAAGTGGCGGAAGTGATGGCTTGCGCCAAAAACAAGACATCCTCGGCCCCGAGGTCGCCGATGCTGCAAGGATCGGAAGTCAGGTCACCAAACTTCCGGTTCGACGCGTACCCTTGGAAAGAAGCCCTCATGCCTGGCAGTCCAAAATTTTCCAAGACATAGACCATGGCTCCCCCCATCTGCTCCAAGGCGACCAAGAGATGTGGCTTGCCCTGGATCAATCCCATCGTCACAGAAGAAGGCTCCGGTCCCCGAATGGAAGAGGCCTGGTCAGCCGTGCCGTTCGCTGTTTTCAGTGAATTCGCATGATTGGGCAACAAACGTGAAAGCACGGACTCGAGGTCGGAACCGCTGTCGTAGGCCAGTTGAGGAGCGCCTCCGGCAGGTGGAACCGCCCAAATGGAAAAGTTCCGAGATCCGTAGACATAGACTGTGTCACTCAACGACCCAGATTCGCCGTAGCCATGTTCGGGGTCGATTTGCAACCCGTTGTATTCACTGCCCGCGCCGGACAACGTCAATTCTTCGATCAGCAGGCTCCCGTTCGCCAAGCGACGTGGCTGCCCTTCGTTGGCGGTGATGATCCAAGTCGTCCCCTCGGCCTCCACAAGGTGCATGTCCCCGGGCTGACGCCAACCCACGCATGGGAAGCTTGAAGCCTCCAAGGCCGAGACCCCGTCGTTTTTGCCGTCCCACCCTTCGCCAGAAGACATGTTCCTCGTTCCCCATCCGTATGCACCCAGAACCGCGTTTTCACCCAAATCCAATGCGCTTAGATCAACCTCGAGCACGGCGTTGTTGATGCCGCAATTCACCCAACACGTCTCGTTGTTGGGCGCAACATGAACCGAGGATGGTTCCAAGAGATGCCCCAAGCTCACTTGTTGGCCGTTTGAGGTCAAGCGCGCTTCGAGGCCTTCCACCCCGCTTAGGCTCTCCAACGAGACCTCGTAGCTTGGGAACGCCTCGATGGCAACTTGCCCCGGCGTTTGGGTGAAGGCCGAAACGTCCCAACACGTCAAGGAACCCAAGGGGTTGCCCCCACCTGGATATTCGGCCCCGCCATTTGCGGCCACCAACCACTTTCCGTCTGGGCTGAAGGTCACGTCTTGCGTTCCCCAACCAGCTTCAAGCCATCCCCATTCGGCACTCAACATCTGTCCATCCGTGTCGTACAATCCAACGAATCCCGGTCGATCCAAAACTGCCGTATCCACCCAGGCTACCGCAACCATGGTCGAACAGCAAATGATGGAATCCGGTAGAGCCACGTTGAAAATGTCGACCCCACTCGGGACCAAAGAGCCGTACAAGGGGTCAATGTTCATGGGCACTCCGTTCACAAGAGGGCTTGGCTCATTCAAGTCGCCGTAGTCCAAAATCCGAACGCGTTGGTTCTCGTCGTCAAGCACAAACGCCCTCTGACCCACATTGCAAAACGCGATTTTCGAGGCCGACGAACCGCACATCGTCGCATTGGAGGGCGGTTGACCTGAGGACGAACCCGGAGGTGGCATCCCAATCAACCCTCCTGCTTCAATCTCGTCGTTGCAGCATGTGGATTCCCAAAACTCCAAGGTCTCAGCCTCTTCGCACAAGACCACGAGCGCCGAAGGACTGTAGTTAGATGCATTCACGTTGTCACACGAAACGGGCAATTCAAGTGCATCGCAGACCCCGTCGTTGTTGGAGTCCAAGCATTCTCCGCTCTCCGAATGATACACCACCTCGATGGTCTCCGTCAACGTCCACGAACTGAAGAAATCAAGCTCCTGGTTTTCTTCGATAACCCGCCAAGTCGCAGCCACAAAATCAACGTCTCCACGAAGGACCCACCCTTCTCGCAGGAGGTTGTGTTGGCCGGCCGCACGAGGAATGTTGTTCAGGGCCAACTCACTTAGCGGTTCGTTGCCGTCCCCAATTCGGTCCAGCAACTCGTCCCCCATGGCGGTTCGCAACTCCACAGAAATCACGTCGTGGGTTGACATGCCGTTGGGCAATTCCAAGTTTGGCCAACTTGGGGATGCCATGGGTTGCACAGGACCCAAGTCGTAGCTGAATTCCTGCCCCGGCCCGGCAACGCTCAATTCCAGCATCACGACAGCATCCGTCGGATTGAACACCCCTACGCCGATGTCGTCGTCGTCAAACCACCCCGAATACGACGTTAAAAACGGGGTGCGGTCGTCTGCGACGTAACTCAGCTCATAAAAGGGGTTGTTTACCGGAACAAGCGCCAAACCCGGTGGATCAATGGGCGGTCCGCAAGGCGGAGCGTCGCAAGAACCGTCGTCTACGGTCGCCGTAGAATCGTAGTTGCACGCCTCTGAATCGGTGCATCCCGCACAACTGTCGAAGTCGCACGACCCGTTGTCCAGGAATGCTTCTGCATTGTAATTGCACGCCGAGGGATACATGCATCCTCCGCAAGCGGCACCGTCAACGTTGATTTGAAGTTGATTCAACCCGACTTCCCCTGCAAGAGCACCCCACTTCGCTTGCCACAAGCCCGAGGCATTGATCAAATCGGGGTCCCACGTATCCATGAACAGAACCCCTGACGAGTCGGAACTCATGCTCACCGAATAAACCTCGACGAGGCATTCGTTGCACGACGTCAACCAACTCGACGCCTCATCCGCTTCCGGATGAACCCACGTTCGACATCCCACGGGAGTCGCGATTTGAATCACCACATTCACCCATTCGGAGTTCGATAGACCTGAAATCGTTGCCTCCAACGTGGGCCATTCAGCAACAACCAGATCTGCCTCAAGCGCCGGGGCCCAACTGCCGCATCCCTCCTCTTGAACAGTGGAGGGATCCAACCACGAAAACTCAGCGTCCACGCCCAAGCACGACTGACTCCAAGCAGCCTCAGCCCAAGGTGTGAGCAAAAGAAAGACAAGGGAAACTCGAAGGGGTGTTGAGGCTGTCATAGCACAATTGGACTCTTCTATGTAATACGTAAAACGGAAGGCAAGGTTGGGTTTATGTGTTGTTTTTTAGACAAAGGAGGTTAGACAGACGACCAACCTTCATCTTCTCGGCATGAATCAAGAGGTGTTCTCTTCAATGACTTGGCTTAGCCTCTCGGAATCAATGGGTTTGACCAAGAAAGCGTCCACCCCCGCCTCCAACGCCAATTGGCGTGTTGACGATTCCGCATCCGCCGTCAACGCCACGATCGCAACGCGCGCTGCCTGGCGCTCTTCGGAACGATTGCGAATGATCCTTGTTGCCTCAAGCCCATCCATGCCGGGCATTTGAACGTCCATCAAAATCAAATCCGGACGGTGTTTCTCCCATTTGACGAGGGCGTCCTCTCCGTCCACGGCTGTGACGGTTTGGTGTCCCATGGCTTGAACCATCCGGTCGGCCACCAACAGGTTGATTTGGTTGTCGTCCACAACCAAGATGTTCAGGGACTTTGACGCCCCGAGGGCCTTTTTCTTGGAATGAAGCGCGTCTGCGAGGCGAGCCTCCACTCCCGGCATGGTCATCTCCAACGTGAATGCCGAGCCTACTCCCAACGTGCTGCGTACGGTCATGGTTCCACCATGCAGGTGCACCAACCTCTTCACAATGGCCAAACCCAGGCCGGTGCCTTGATTCGACTTCGTGTTTTTCGTTCGCTCGTTCGCAACTTGTTCGAACGGGTCCAAGATGCGATCGAGGTGCTCGTTGGGAATTCCAACACCGGAATCCTCGACCGTCACCACCCACTTGTCCTTTTCTCGGCCCTTTCTGGCGCTCACCGTGACGGTGCCTCGAGATGTGAATTTGACGGCGTTGTCCACCAAATTGTGCACGATTTGAGACACCCACCCCCTGTCCGCCATGACCAAGGCCGAGGCCGGGTCTGGCAGGTTGACCTTGACTTCCGTGTTTCGTTGTTGGGCCCGCGCGCGAAACGATCCGGCGATGCCTTCCAACAATTCCGTCAAATTCACGGGTTCTGGACTCAAAACGGCTTTCCCGCTGTCCAAGCTTTCCAGACTCAAGATGTCATTGATGAGTGACAACAGATGTCCCCCCGAATATTTCATGTAACGCAACTGCGTCACCTGGTCCTCGGTCAGGTCTTCTTTCAGCAGCAGGTCGTTCAATCCAATGATGGCGTTGAGCGGTGTACGGATCTCATGGCTCATCACCGACAAAAAATCGGCCTTGGCACGCTCCGCTTTCTCTGCGCGGGATTTGGCCTGTTGCAAAGCCGTGACGTCTGACGCATAAGCGTTCACACAAGCAAAGGCCACGTTCGGCAAAAGGTGAACCTGGTACACCTTGGACCGATGCTTGAATTGGGCAATGCGAATGCGGTTGGAGTCCAGGGCGCGTTTGGCTTCCTCCACCAACTCAGGAAATTTCAGAACCTCCCCGAGCATGGCGTCCTCGCCAAACTTCTTTTTGGCGCTGTCGTTGGAAAGAAGCACCATGCCGTCTGAGCTGAGCCGCAAGACCGGACCTGGGTTTTGCTCGTACACCTGGGAAAGCTCCTGGGTCCTCCGCTCGCTCAAGCTCCGCCCGATTTTTTGGCCGCAGATGTTGGCCACGTTTTGGATGACTTTGAGGTGATTTTCGGTGAAGGACTGGGGCGCTGAGACAAAATTCGCGATCACGCCAATGACGCGTCCGTCGCAGACGATGGGAACGGCCATTTCCGACTGCGGCATCCCATCTTTGTGCGTGGAGCGGGAATCGCGGTCCAGACGCGAAATGCGCTCCGCCGTTCCGCTCATCCCCACAGCCCCCACAATTCCCTCATTCAACGCCACGCTGTCGGCCAACTTCAACACCTCGGATTCGAAACCCGATTTGCTTCGAAATGCCTTTTTCTGCCAGCAGCTCCGCTCTTCATCCAGCATGTAGATCAAGCAATGGTCAAATCCCATGCGCATGACCATTTGTTCCGCCATGTCGTTGAGAATGGCATCGGCCGAGTTTTTCCGGAAAATGCTTTGAGAGAAATATCCAATGACCTCGAGTTGTGTCGAGGTGGAAGCCAACTCTTCCTTGACCAGGCTCAACTTTCGGGACCGAACGACAAGCCCCGTCAAAAGTGCCGTCATCGAAATCAGAATTGCCCACATCCACGCGGGATGAATC
>JBDQOS010000258.1:0-3026 GCA_040261075.1 Flavobacteriales bacterium | reverse complement strand
TCAGGCTGTTTCCATTTTCAAGACGCTGAAAGGACGACAAGCCGCTTGATGCAATGGAGTCAGGAGCGACGTATGTCCAGTCAAAATCAGCTGGTTCGAAGGTGTCGTTCTCACTCAATGCAAACGTGTTGTCGTAGTCCGCGTAAGCCGGGTTCAGCAAGTGAGCGGCGCTGTGGATGCCACCCCCTTCCGAAGGAACGCGGTTGTTGAAAACGGCGATTTTCCCAAAATCAGGGTTGCCAAGAGCAACGTCGTAAACCCATCGGCAATCGTGCTGGTAGAAAAGCTTTTGGTCTTCTTCCGTCCCCATGTCGTACGCGGCAGGGTTCCCCCATCTCCAGAGCACTTCGCCTTCGTTCAAGTTGTCGTAGTCGACAATCCACAATTCGTTGAACGTTGGGACGCTGAGAAGGAGGTGCTTGAAATACGGGTCGTAGTCGATCGCGTTGATGTGCAGCCAATCGCTGGGAGGGTTGCTTTCGGAGCCAAAGTTGACGTCGATCAACGACGGGTTTTCGCTGATCACTCCAAAGTTCGCTTTGGTCGAATCAAAGTCTTGAATCAAGTGATCCCAAGCGTGCCATTCCCAAACGATTTGGGCACTGCCGTTGCCGTCTGGTTGCAATTCAAGAATCATTTCAGACCAGAGTCCGTTTTCTGGAATCATGGCAGAGTCACGTCCTGCTTCCAGGCAGGCCTCAGGGCTGAAGTACTCCCAAGCGATTGCGAAGACGTTGCCGTTTGGCTTGACCTCAATGTCGTGGTGGAAACGGCCTGTTGAATCGTTGAGGGAGTAGGACCAGAGGACTTCGTTGTCCCACGTGCGTCGCTCGATGGTCTCTCCACCGCCGCCTGCCCAAATGACGTCGTTGGCGAACACCTGTGGACGGTACGTCATCACAAGGTCTCCGTTGTCTTGCAGGTAAGCCATGTTTCCTGGCCGAAGTGTGTCCGCGTTGGTCCACGAATGCACGACTTCACCACACATGTCCAACAGGTAAACGTGGGGTTGATTGTGCGGGTAAAGGAGGGTGTATCCTTCTGCAGCAAGGTCCGGAGAATAATCGGTGGTCCCGATGGTGTTTTGGGCCCAAAGGAGTGTGGTCAATGCCCAAAAGGCGGTCATGAAAAAGATTCGCATGGTGCTTGAGAGTTGTTGGTGTTTCAATTCAATTCAATTCGAAGTTGGTGAGGCCTGGATGGTTGGTCTTCCTGAAATACGAGGATCCACATGCCGGCAGGATGAGCCTCCAAGTTCAGCGAGACGAGGGAGCGCGAAGAAACCCTTCCACCTTCCACTTCTCTCCCGGAAAGGTCGAGCAACGACCAAGTTCCGCGTGAGGGGAAAGCTACAGAAAGTTGGCCGCTCGTCGGGTTAGGAAAGGCCGACAGGGCAAGTCTCCGGGGAGATTCACCCACCCACGAAGACGTCGTGTCCGAGTCCATGTAAAGCTCGCAGGGAAAAGAACTTTCTCCTTCGAGAGGGGCTCCCGGGGTCATGTCCTTTCCTTGGAATCCCGGGTAATCAGGTCCGTAGCGGTAGGCACGGAACACGCTGTTTTGCTGTGGGTCGGTGCCTTGCGGGGAGATGCCAAAGTTTCCTTCAGGGTTGATGTACTCCCACACGACGTCGCCTTCTTGCGTGACTTCGAAAAGTCGTCCACCAGCTCCCTCGCAGATCACGAAGTTGCCGTTGGGTTGAGGCTGCACGCCACTGATGTTGGGGCTGAAAAACCCCAAATCCAAGGTTTCCGGATACGTCCACGATGCGGTGGCAGGACCGTAAGGCGCGCTGTCGGAGAGGACGTAGGTGCCGTTGTTGAGAAGGGGGGAATCCCACACGTCAATGGACGAGCATGCGCACCCGGGCCGATCGTCGCCGTTGTTGTAGATGACAAAGTGACCTGCTTGGGGATGCCCTTCCGGAATCCATTGGACGTCATGCTGCCCAAAAAACACCCGGTCGGTCGCCGTTCCCCTTCCGTACGCTTCCGGGTTGCCGTACCGGTACAGGAGGTCGCCCGCAGGCCCAGCAGCTTCTTCCGTAGTGGTGTTGTGGTCGATGACCCACATTTCGTTGAAGCGACGAGAGCTGACGGCAATCTGATCCAACGAAGCGTTGAAATTGACTGCATTGGCATGCATCCAGTCGCCGCTGTTGGCCCCGCCAGGACCGCCGCCGCCCCCGACGTTGGCGAAGTTGACGTCAATCTTTCCGGGGTCTTCCGAAGGTTCACCGAACTGTGGCAACGTCGAGTCGGCGTTCTGAATCAAGTGGTCCCACGCGTGCCATTCCCAAACCACGTCTCCCCCGGAAGGAGCCGTGGGAGCGATCTCGGTGATGGATTCCGGCCACATCGTTTGGGGGTTGATGCGCCCAGCAGCGGCGGCTTCTTCCGCGGAGCGATGTTCCCACGCCAACACCAGCAAGTGCCCGTTGGGCATCCACGCGAAATCGTGGTGATGATGCTTTTCTTCGTCGGCCCAATCGAGGCTCCACAGCAAGGCGTCGTCCCACGACCGGCGCTCCAACCGTCCTCCGACGCCGCCTCCGCTGAAAGACCCGTTGACGCGGCATCCGCGAACCAGGCTTCCGTCGTCCAGCAGGTAGCAGGCCCCTCCCGAAACGTATTCGCTGGTCCAGGTGTTGATGACCTGGCCGCAGTTGTCGATGAGGTACGTGTTGGAACTCCCCAACGGGTCCAGCAGCGTGTACCCGTGGAACGATTCGGGGGTGTTGAGGAAGGTTCCGACCGTTTGAGTTTGTGAAAACGTGACAACGGTGTGCGTGAAAAACGCAAGGGCGAAAGCGAATCTAAATGGCATGCTCAATCGTGTTGTGGCCAGACGGCGTTGACGTTGGCCTCCGGGACAAAGGACGCTTTCCGAGCCCAATCGTTGCATTGCGCGAGATCCGAGAGGGTGAGGCCGAGGTGGTTCACAACGTTTCGGCATTCGTCCATCAACGTCACGTCCATGACGCCCGGATCGTCCGTGTTCAGGGTGGTTCGCACGCCAAGATCCAT
>JBDQOS010000257.1:0-8425 GCA_040261075.1 Flavobacteriales bacterium | reverse complement strand
CGGCAATTCGAGCAGTGGGCCACGCCACGATGAGCCGAGGGTCGTAGGCCTTGCCGCACATGGCGTAATTCCCTGCTCCGTAGCTGTTCCCAACGACGACGGTGAATTTGGGCACCACGCTGTTGGCCACGGCGTTGACCATTTTCGCGCCGTCTTTGATGATTCCACCGTGCTCTGAACGCGACCCGACCATGAAGCCCGTGACGTCTTGCGAAAACAGCAGCGGCACGTTCCTTTGGTTGCACGTGGCAATGAACCGGGCCGCTTTGTCGGCGCTGTCCGAGTAGATGACTCCGCCAAATTGCAGCCCTTCTTTTTTGCTCTTGACCAGGTTGCGTTGGTTGGCCACCACGCCCACACTCCAGCCGTCGATTCGCGCGTACCCGCACACCAGGGTTTTGCCGTACCCTTTTTTGTATTCGGTGAAGCTCTCCGCGTCGACCAGTGCGTCAATCAAGTCGTACGTGTCGTAAGGTTCAGTTCGCGCGTCAGGAAGCACAGCACAAGGGGAGGGGCCGTCCGGCTTCTTCGCCTCTTCCCGGTGAAAGCCAGCCGTGGGTCCCAAATCGCCCCAGTGCGACACCAACGTTCGGATGTGCAACAGCGCTTCCTCTTCGTTGGCGCAGCGGTAATCGGTGACGCCGCTGATCTCGTCGTGTGTGGCGGCGCCGCCGAGCGTTTCGTTGTCGATGCTTTCACCGATGGCGGCCTTGACCAAATAAGATCCGGCCAAGAAAATGGACCCCGTGCCCTCGACAATGATGCTTTCGTCGCTCATGATGGGGAGGTAAGCACCGCCTGCGACGCAACTGCCCATCACGGCCGCGATTTGGGGAATGCCGGCCGACGACAACCGCGCGTTGTTCCGAAACATCCTCCCGAAATGTTCTTTGTCCGGGAAAATCTCGTCTTGCATGGGCAAGTACACTCCTGCGCTGTCCACCAGGTAGATGATGGGGAGCCGGTTCTCGAGGGCGATTTCCTGCGCACGAAGGTTCTTTTTGCCGGTGATTGGAAACCAAGCTCCGGCCTTGACTGTGGCGTCGTTGGCCACCACCAAACAAGGCTTCCCGTGGATTCGCCCGAGTTCAATCACGACGCCTCCCGAAGGACATCCTCCTTGCTCTTCGTACATCCCCAGTCCTGCCAAGGCGCCGATTTCGAGTCGCTCGCATCCCGGGTCAAACAAGCGGTCCAGCCGTTCTCTGGCGGTCCACTTCCCTTTGGCATGTTCCTTTTCAATGCGTTTGGCTCCCCCGCCTTTCTTCACTTCTGACACGAGTCGCTCGAGGTCAGCCAAGCGCAGGCGCATGCGAT
This sequence comes from Flavobacteriales bacterium, assembly GCA_040261075.1. GTDB lineage: Bacteria > Bacteroidota > Bacteroidia > Flavobacteriales_D > Sanyastnellaceae > UBA11663. Next base: position 7,108 of record JBDQOS010000257.1, on the reverse strand, counting down.
CCTCGTTGAGGTTTTGGGCCAATTCTTTGTCCTTCGCCATGCCCCGAAGGTAAGCCAACCCCCTACCTTTGAACGCATGGGCAGGCAATCTCCTTGGGGCCTTGGGGCGGCACTTTGTTGCGTGGGCATTCTGGTGGGGTGCGGCACTTCCAAACCGGAATTTCTCGAAAATCGCGTGCGGGCCGTGTCTCCGGCATATGCGGAGGGATTTGTGTGGTGGGTGGAGGACGCTTCCGGGGAGTCGACGTTGTGCATTCGTCAACCTCGGACAGGGGTTTGGCTGGCCACCGTGTCACGGAGCGAGCGACCTCCCGAGGAGTTGATGGCGCAGTTGGGGACCGAGGTTCCTCATGTGCAGTTGCAGGGGGAATCCCGTGGAGTGACCACGAGCACCACGCACGTGCATTTGCTTGATGCTGCGGGAGTCCTCGAGACCTGGCGAGGATGCACCTCCTTGGCTTACCTCCGGGACGAACGCGTTTTGGGATTGGCGGACTCGCAGGGGGTCGCGGACGTCAAAGGCGACGGCGGTTTGAATGCCGAGGCGATGGCGGTGGCCGCGCCCACGTGGGTGTTGGTCAGTCCGGCCTACGAATTGGACGACCGGGGCTGGCCCTTGATCCCCGTAACCGAGTACCTCGAGCCCCACCCGCTGGGACGTGCAGAATGGATGGTGGCCTTGTCGTGGTTGGCAGGAGACTCCGCCCGAGGCGCGAATGCGTTTGACGCGGTGAAAGAGACTTACGAGGCCTTGGTGGTCGACGCCCCCATCAACCGGAAGCGCGTGTTTACGGGCAGCGTGGCAGACGGCGTTTGGCATGCCCCTGGAAAGGACAGTTTTGTTGCGAAGTGGATTGAGGATGCGGGCGGCACCTATGCCCTCGGCCAAACCGATACAGACGCCAACGTTGAACTGGGCATGGAATCGCTGTTGCAAACGGCATCGGGAACGGATGCGTGGGTGGTGGTCACCCACAGCCCATCGGGGTTCAATGCGGACAAGTTGAAGGAATTGGATCCTCGGCACGAGGATTTGCTTCGCGTCACAAAGGAGGTTTGGGTGTGCAACACCGCTGTGGTGGATTATTTTGGGTCGATGGTGGCGCACCCGGAACGTGTGCTTCAGGACTTGAGGGACATGATGGAGGGCAGGAAACAAAGCACCCACGGGACTTTTGGTCGGTTGCTCGAACCTCACTTGCGGCCATGAACTGGCGCAACGTTGCAGTGGGAGCAGCGATGCTGCTGGCGTGGGTGCTCCACGTGGCGTTCGGGGAAGTCGCGATGAGTGGCGCGGAGTTGATTGCCGCGTTGACAGGGAAAACCTCCGAGGTTCTTCACGAGACCGTGCTGTGGAAGGTGCGCATTCCTCGCGCAGCAACTGCGGCGGCTTCCGGCGCCATCTTGGGGTGGTTGGGTCTGTTGATGCAGACGTGGTTCCGAAATCCACTGGCCGGTCCAGGCGTGTTGGGCATCACCTCGGGTGGGTCGTTGGGCGTGGCGCTCGCGGTGTTGGCTGGTTGGGCGTTGCCTTCGTGGGTCGCGGCTTCCGTCGGGTGCATCGTCGTTTTGGTGTTGATTGGCCTCGGGTCGAGGCGCTTTTCTTCGCCCGTGACCACGTTGGTGTTTGGGTTGATGATCAGCTATGCGGTGGGAGCTGCGGTGGCGGTTCTTCAGTCCTCTGCGTCTGCGGAAGCCCTCCAAACCTTTGTCTTCTGGGGCATGGGGACGTTTGGGAAAGCCGCGCTTTGGCAGGCACTTGCGCTCGTGGTTCTCGCGGGGATCCTTGGGCTTTGGATGCGGTTTCGCGCGGGGTGGCTGGACACGTGGATGCTCGGCGAAGACCTGGCCCAAACCATGGGCGTTTCTCCCCAACGTCTGAACGCCGAGTTGTTGCTCGCCACGGGCCTCGGATTGGGGAGGGTGACGTCGGTGTGCGGGCCGCTCGCGTTTTTGGGTTTGGCAACCCCGCACGTTTACCGCTTTTTCCACGAGCCCCGTGGGCACCGTGCTTCCATGGCGGGTGTGGCGGCGTGGGGAGTCATTTTGGCGCTGGCGTCAGACGGGTTGGTGCGCTGGACCGACGCCGGAGCGGGCGTGCACTGGCCTTTGAACGCGGTGCTGGCCATGCTCGGGGCGCCGGTGGTTCTCTCGGTGTTGTGGAAACGAACGCACGATTGGTCATGACGATGTCGTTCCAAAATGCGGCGGTTGGTTACGACCCGAAGAGCCCGCTCGTGACGCTTCCCAGTCTCGATTTGAAGGCCGGAGGTCTGCACGTACTTTTGGGCCCCAACGGAAGCGGAAAGTCCACCTTGATTCGGAGTGTGGTGGGAGTCCACCCCCTTCTTGAGGGGGACGTCTTCGTGAGAACCGAATCTCAGCGTTGGCGTCCCTCTGATCGCGAATGGTGGCGAGACCACGTTGCGTTGGTGCCTTCCACGCCCCCGAGCCAAGTCGGCTTGACGGTCGAAGAAGTGCTTGAGTTGTCGGGCGAAGCGAGGATCGCAGCCGAGCGGCATCCGCGTTTGAAGCCCTGGCTGCCACTGCGATTCTCGCACTTGAGTGACGGGCAAGCACAGCAGGTCATGGTGGCGCGGGCCATGTTGCAGTCGTCACATTGGGTCGTTTTGGACGAACCCACGGCATTTTTGGACGTCGAAGGTCAGCGCCACCTTTGGGACATGCTCACAGACCACGTGACTTCGGGCGGAAGTGCGGTGATGGCCACGCACGATTTGCTTGGCGTGACGAGGTGGTTGCACCGAGCGAATGCGACGTTGCGCGAATCGAGCTCCTTGCATTTCCTGTCCAAAGGGCATCTCGAACCCCTCGAGCGCAATGCGACTCTCGAGGAATTGGAAGCCAAGTTTGCGTTGTAGTCGAGGCACTTTGATGTGTTTTGGCAAGGCCCCCTGAACAATCCGCATCCGCGAAAGGTACCTTTGTCGCCCCATGACATTTTTGACTCCTTATGCTTGAACGCATTCTCCTTGGTTTGACCTTCGTGACCCTGTTCTTTTTGGTCTTGGAAACGCTGACATTCCGTTCGCTTTGGAAGGCCTACCACCACTTGCCGTGGTGGGGCACTGCGAAAACCGTGTGGTGGAGTGTGCATGTTGTGGTGTGGGTGGCGTTTTTGGCCGCGTTCTTCATGTGGCCAACTTGGCGAGGCACGCACCCGGTGCTGCTTCGAACCATCATGGGGGTGACGTTTGCGCTGACCATTCCCAAACTGTTCGTCAGCGCAATTCAACTCGTGGATGAGCTTCGTGCCCTCGGCGTCCTGGGATGGCTCAAACTTTCCGGGCAGCCGACCGAAGGGGCCATGGGCCGCGGTTCGTTCCTGAATGTGCTGGGTCAGGGGGTGGGACTGTTTGCCTTCTTCGGCATGGGCTACGGGATCACCCGTGGCAAGTATGCGTACAAGGTGCGCGACGTGAAAGTTCGCCACCCCAACGTACCGAAGGCCTTTGAGGGGCTTCGCGTGGTGCAACTGAGCGACGCGCACCTCGGATCGTTTGAGGGCACGCCTGAGCCTGTGCTTGCCGCCCTCGACAAGGTCAACGAACTCAAACCTGATGTGGTGTTGTTCACGGGCGATTTGGTCAACGAGTTGGCCGACGAGGCGGAAGCGTGGGTGGAGGCATTTGCCCAAATCGAAGCGCCGCTCGGAAAATTCAGCGTCATGGGCAACCACGATTACGCGGACTACGGGCCTTTCACCAAAGAGGAGCGTGCGGCGAGCATTTCTCAGCTGAAGGACATCCAAGCGCGGATGGGGTTCAAGATGCTGGACAACGATCACGTCGTCTGGGAAAAGGACGGCGAGCGCATGGTTCTGCTGGGCGTGGAGAATTGGGGCAAAGGGTTCCGCCAAAGCGGCGACCTTCCCAAGGCCTTGGAGGGGAGTGGGGCAGAAGGGGCATTCACGGTGTTGATGAGCCACGACCCGACGCACTACGAGCTGGAAATCATGGACGGCAAGGCCCCTGTGGAGTTGACCCTGAGCGGGCACACGCACGGAATGCAAATGGGCATCGAGATTCCATGGCTTGGGATCAAGTGGTCCCCGTCGTCCTTCACCTACAAGCGGTGGGGCGGGCTTTACCTCGAGGGAGACCAGTACCTGCACGTGAACCGAGGTTTCGGGGTTTTGGGCTTTCCTGGCCGTGTGGGGATGCCCCCTGAAATCACGGTGCTGACCTTGGTGCAAGGCACTCCTGAAGCCTAACTTCGCCCGGGCGTTTGGCCCATTAACTTCTGAATTTCATCCTCATGTCGGACGACAAGAAAGTCATCTTCAGCATGGTGAAGGTCAACAAGACGACCCCCACCGGCAAGCACATCCTTAAGGACATTTACCTCTCATTTTTCTACGGGGCCAAGATTGGCATCATCGGAAACAACGGCGCAGGTAAGTCAACCGTGATGAAGATCATCGCGGGCCTGGATGAGGCGTTTCAGGGCGAAGTCGTTTGGGCGGACGGGTACACGGTAGGCTACCTCTCGCAGGAACCGGAGCTGGACGAATCGAAGACCGTGCGAGAAATCGTCGAGGAGGGCACGCAGGAAATCGTGGACGTCCTGAAGGAGTACGAGGAGATCAACATGAAGTTCATGGACGAGGAGATCCTCAACGATCCCGACAAGATGCAAAAGCTCATGGACCGCCAGGCGGCCGTCCAGGACAAAATCGACGCCCTCGACGCGTGGGAGCTCGACACCAAGCTGAGCATCGCCATGGACGCCTTGCGCTGCCCGCCGGACGACCAGAAGATTTCTGAACTGAGTGGAGGGGAGCGCCGTCGCGTGGCCCTGTGTCGCTTGTTGCTCCAGCAACCTGACGTGTTGCTGCTCGACGAGCCGACCAACCACCTCGACGCGGAATCCATCGATTGGCTGGAGCAGCACCTCGAACAGTACAAGGGCACCGTGTTGTGCGTGACGCACGACCGCTACTTCCTCGACAACGTGGCGGGATGGATTCTCGAGCTCGACCGTGGTGAGGGCATCCCGTACGAAGGCAACTACGCATCGTGGTTGGAGCAGAAGAGCAAGCGTTTGGCCCAAGAAGAGAAACACGAGAGCAAGCGCAGGAAAGAACTCGACCGCGAGCTCGACTGGATTCGACAAAGCCCCAAGGGACGCCGCGCCAAGAACAAAGCGCGCATCAATAACTACGAGAGCATGCTCGCGGAGGGCACCAAGGAAAAGGACGCCCGCCTGAACATTCCCATTCCCAACGGGCCTCGTCTCGGAAACAAGGTCATTGAAGCGAGCGGGCTGAGCAAGGCGTTTGGGGACAAGCTCCTCGTGGAGAACCTGACGTTCCAGCTTCCGCCGGCGGGCATCGTGGGCATCATCGGCCCCAACGGTGCGGGCAAGACTACGCTCTTCCGCATGATCATGGGCGAAGAAACGCCGGACGTCGGCACCATTGACATGGGCGAAACGGTCAAGGTTGGGTACGTCGACCAGCGTCACGCGGACATTGACCCCAACAAAACGGTTTGGGAGGTCGTTTCAGGTGGCAACGAGCAAGTCGAAATTGGCGGGCAACTCTTCAACAGCCGGGCCTACGTCAGCAAATACAACTTCAACGGGGCGGACCAGCAGAAGAAGTGCGGGGTGCTTTCCGGCGGGGAGCGCAACCGACTTCACTTGGCGATGACGCTGAAGACCGAAGCCAACGTGTTGCTGCTCGACGAGCCCACGAACGACATCGACGTGAACACGTTGCGTGCGCTTGAGGAGGGCATCGAAGGATTCGCGGGTTGCGCTGTGGTGATCAGCCACGACCGCTACTTCCTCGATCGAATCTGCACCCACATTCTTGCTTTTGAGGGCGACAGCCAGGCGTATTGGTTCGAAGGCACGTACAGCGAGTACGAGGAAAACCGCAAGAAGCGACTCGGGGATGAAGGCCCCAAGCGCATTAAGTACCGCAAGCTCGTTCGGGGATGACCAAACGCCGTCCGTACGTCGGACGGTTTGCTCCGTCGCCAACCGGTCGGTTGCACCTCGGCTCCATGGTGGCTGCTGTGGCCAGCTACTTGGATGCTCGAGCTCACGACGGAACTTGGCTCGTCCGCATTGAAGACCTCGATCCTCCGCGTGAGGTAGAAGGAGCTTCGGACGACATCTTGCGCACGCTTGCAGGCTTTGGGTTGGAGTGGGACGGCGAAGTGGCGTACCAAAGCAAGAGGTACGGGTTGTATCAAAACGCCCTCGAAAACTTGCTCCAGCGTGATTTGGCGTTTGGTTGCATCTGCACGCGCAAGAAATTGGCGGCAGCGGGAGGGCTCGAAGTGTACCCTGGATGGTGTCGAGACGGACTGCCACTGGACACAACGCCTCGCTTGTACCGGTTCCGAATGCTCAATGGAGAAAATTTGGCGTGGAATGACCGCATCCAGGGTCCCCAATCCGTCCCGCGTGGGGACGTGGGAGACGTTGTGATTTTGAGGGCTGACGGACATTGGGCGTACCATTTGGCCGTGGTGGTGGACGACGCTGAACAAGGAGTCACAGACGTGGTGAGGGGAGCCGACCTGCTGTCGTCCACGGCCGCCCACGTGGCATTGCAGCACGCGCTTCAGCTCCCTGCAATCCACTATGCGCACGTCCCCGTGGTTGCCAACGACCAGGGCCAAAAGTTGAGCAAGCAAACCCTCGCCACTCCCGTTGAGGTTGCCAATGCGCCATCCTTGCTGCAAAACACGTTTGAGCACCTCGGTCTTCCTCGTGTCGCCGTAGACGTTCCTGCAAAGATGCTCGAGGAGGCTCGAGCGCATTGGAAAGAGATGCGCTGCTAGAAATTTTCGCTCGGAAACCCCTTGCGTTTACTCACTCGGAGAAGTGGCCGCCAGTCCCTGATCGGCTTTTTCGCTTCTTGGATGGAACTTGCTTACCTGATCCTTGAGGAAGCGGCCGTCAAGGTGAGTGTAGATTTCGGTGGTGGTGATTTGAGCGTGGCCAAGCATTTCTTGAACGGCTCTCAAGTCCGCACCACTCTCGATCAAGTGCGTCGCAAAACTGTGTCGGAAGGTGTGGGGACTCACATTTTTTCGGATGCCCGCGGTCACCACACTGCGCTTAAGCATGG
>JBDQOS010000256.1:0-3629 GCA_040261075.1 Flavobacteriales bacterium | reverse complement strand
CCTACAGCCAGTACGAGACCAACAAGCTCGACAACCGCGTCAAAATCGTCAACCTCCCCGAGGTCTGCACCGTGCGCATCTACAACCTCGCAGGCACCCTCATCCGGACCTACGACAAGGCGGACCCGCTCACCTACGTGGACTGGGACCTCAAGAACGAAGCCAACGTGCCCATCGCCGGTGGCGTATACATCATCCACATCGACGTGCCAGACGTCGGTCAGGCCGTGCGAAAGTGGTTCGGCGTGATGCGGCCAATCGATTTGGACAACTTCTGATTCTGTCCTCTGAATGAAATCAAGGGTGACTCAACATCTCGGGGGCGCCCTTGTTGTTGAAGGCGTTTCGGAAGGCTCCTTTTTTTGGAAACGTTTTTGACTTTTTTCGTTTCCTCGGCGTGCGTTCAAGCGTAGTTTTGCGCCACGTTTCGCAGGCCGCGGGACGGCAATGCTTCAGACCATGAAAAAATCCTTGTTGCGCGCGCTGGCTGGACTGGCCATTTTGGCGTTTGGCATCTTCGTCATGAACGCCTTGATTGGCATGAAGGGAACCCCTCCCGTGAAGCCGCGCTCGGCGAGTGCGCGGATGGTGAAGGCCATGGGTGCAACGTCCGACACGCTGGCTCCGGAGGTGCGGATTGAAGGACGTGTGCAAGCCTTGAACCGCATGACGGTGTTGAGCGAAGTCAATGGCATGCTTCCTGTGGGCGGAAAGGAGTTTCGCGAGGGGGTGGCGTTTGCGGAAGGGGAGGCGATGCTTCGCGTGGACGATTCGGAGTTGCGGGCGTCACTCGTGGCCCAGCGCAGCCAGTGGTTGCAATTGCTGGCCGGGTCGTTGGCGGACTTGCAAGTGGATTTTCCGGATCGGGCAGAGGTGTGGATGGACTACGTAAAGTCGTTGCGTGTGGAGTCGCGCTTGGCCGAGTTGCCAGAGCCGGCGACGGACCGCGAGCGCCTGTACTTGACGAGCCGCGGGATCGTGTCGGGCTACCACAACATCCGTGCGAACGAAGAGCGCCTCGACAAATTCACCGTGCGCGCGCCGTTTGACGGCGTGGTGGTCGGTGCGCAGGTGCAGCCGGGCTCCATGGTTCGGGCGGGACAGCCGCTGGGAACCTTGGTGGGAACGGGAACGTTTGAGGTGAAGTCGGCCATCCATGCCCGTCACTTGGCGCGCCTCTCGGAAGGCGACGCTGTGAGTTTGGTGGACGAATCGGGGGCGGAAGTGGCGAATGGCCGCGTGGCCCGAATCTCCGGCAACGTCGACCCCACCACCCAAAGTGCGAGCGTGTTCTGCGAGGTGTCGGAAATGCCTGGACAGCCGTTGCGCGACGGTCGCTTCTTGAGTGGCGTGGTTTTCGGGGACGAGCTCGAAGGGGTGATGGCGCTTAACGAGGCGCTGCTCGAGGGCGACGGTTCGCAGGTGTACGTGATTCGCGACGGCAAGCTTGACTTGGCGAGCGTGGAGGTCGTGCACCGCGACGCGGACGTGGTGTTGGTGCGCGGGCTGGAGCCCGGCACGAAGGTGTTGGCGGAGCCCATCTCGGGCGCGTACGTTGGGTTGCTTGTGGACCTCGTTCAGCGCTAAGTCATGGAAGGATTGATTCGGTTTTTTGTCAAGTACAACCTCGTTGGCGATCTGTTGATGATTGCGATTTTGGTGTCGGGGTGGGTTGGTTTGGGCTCGATCAAGAGCAACTTTTTCCCGGTCACGGAATCGAAGACGATTCAGATTCAGGTGATTTATCCGGGGGCGTCGCCGGCGGAGATCGAGGAAGGCATTGTGGCCAAAATCGAGGAAAACCTCCAAGGCATCGCCGGCCTCGACCAAGTCAAGTCGGTGTGCAGCGAGAACGCGGGGAGCATCACCGTGACGGTGGTGAACGAGAACGAGACGGACGACATCTTGCAGGACGTCAAGAACGCGGTGGACCGCATCGCCTCGTTCCCGGTGGGGATGGAGCCGCCTATTGTGTTCAAGCAGGAATCGATTGGGGTGGCAATCACGTTTGCGGTGACGGGCGTGGACGATTTGCGGGCGCTGAAGCGGGAAGCGCGACGCATCGAACAGGATTTGCGGGCGCTGGACGGCATCAGCCAAGTCGAGCTGGGCGGGTTTCCCGGTGAAGAAGTGGAAGTGGCGCTGCGCGCGGACCGCTTGACGGAATTGAATTTGACGATCGCCGAAGTTGGGGCCGCCATTCGCGCGGCGAACATCGAGACGACGGGCGGACGCTTGAAGACGGACCGGGAGGAGCTCATCGTGCGTGGCCGTTTCCGCGGCTACGACGCCGAGGCGCTCGAGGACGTCGTGGTTCGGGCGTTTGCGGACGGTCGCGTGGTGCGCTTGTCGGACGTCGCCGACGTGACGGACCGCTGGGCCGAGAACGACCCGACCCGGAACTGGTTCAACGGCAAGCCGGCGGTGGTGGTGACGGTCAACAACTTGACGACGGAGAGCATTTTGGACGTGACGGCGCTTGTCAGGAGCTACATGGAAGCGTACAACGCGCAGGCCGAGGAAGTGGGCACGGGCCTGCACCTCGACGTGATCCGCGACAGCTCTGTGGTGCTGAACCAGCGGATCGACTTGCTGGTCAGCAACGGCGTGGTGGGCTTCCTGCTCGTGGTGATTTTGCTGGCGTTGTTCTTGAACATCCGTTTGGCGTTTTGGGTGGCCTTGGCCATTCCCGTCTCGTTCGCGGGGATGTTCATCTTCGCCGGCATGGCGGGGGTGACGATTAACGTCATCAGCTTGTTTGGGATGATCCTCGTGATCGGGATCTTGGTGGACGACGGCATCGTCATCGCCGAGAACATTTACCGGCACTACGAGATGGGGAAGGACCGCTATCGCGCGACGATTGACGGCACGATGGAGGTGCTTCCGGCCGTGTTTGCGGCGATCGTGACGACCATGGTGGCGTTCGCATCGTTCTTCTTCATCGAAGGACGTCTCGGCGATTTCTTCGGCGACATGGCGACGGTCATCATGTTGACGTTGCTGTTCAGCTTGGTGGAGGGGGCGTTCATTTTGCCGGCGCACGTGGGGCACAGCAAAGCGCTCCGCCGAGATTTCAAACCCAACGCGGTGGAGCGCGGCATGCGCAACGTGTTGGAGTTCCTGAAGATGAAGATGTACGCGCCCGTGCTTCGGTTCGCAATGAACCAGCCTTGGATTGCGTTCTCGTCGCTTGTGGCGCTCTTCATGATTGCCGTGCCCGGACTGATCGGGAGCGGGTTGGTGAAGACGACGTTCTTCCCGTTCATCGAAGGCGACAACTTGACCGTGAATTTGTCCATGGTCAGCGGCACGCGGGAAGAGGTGACAGCGGCCGAACTGGACGCGATTGAGGTCAAGATTTGGGAAGTGAACGAGGAGCTCAAAGCGGAACGCGCGGACGGTCTCGATGTGGTGCTCGCGGTCGACAAGCGAGTCGGCCCCAACGCCCACACCGGCCTGATCAACGTGCAGCTTCTCGACGGGGTACGCCGAAACATGCGGTCCATGGACATCAGCGCGATGGTGCGGGAGCGTGTGGGCACAGTTTACGGCTCAGAGAACCTCAGTTTCGCGGCGTTTTCGCCGTTTGGACGTCCCGTCTCGGTCTCGCTTTTGGGCAACAACCT
>JBDQOS010000255.1:0-20802 GCA_040261075.1 Flavobacteriales bacterium | reverse complement strand
GTATTTCTACGACAACGACGTGGTGGACATCGCGGCCAACCTCCAGCCCAGCGCGCGAGGCGAATACGAAATCACGGACGTCAACAAGGCCTACCTCGAAGCGGGCAAGCTGCACGTCGGCGTCCTCGACCGCGGCATGGCCTGGCTCGACACGGGCACACACGCGTCGCTGATGCAAGCTTCGCAGTTTGTGCAGGTCATCGAAGACCGCCAAGGACTGAAAATCGGCTGCCTCGAAGAGATTGCGTGGCGCATGGGCTTCATCGACGACGCCCAGCTCGAAGCGCTTGCCCAGCCGCTCGTCAAGAGCGGGTACGGCACCTACCTCCTCGACCAATTGCGTCGCGGACGCTGAGCCCTCGAACAATTTTTGCGCGCAAGGACTTTCCTCCACATGACACCCAATCCACACGAAGCCCGATGGCGCGAGGCGCTGGAACAGGCCCTGGCCGGGTTCCTCAAAGCGTACCCTGCCTCGGCAGCGGACGGTTTGTACGCACCCATCCACTACCTGCTCTCGCTCGGAGGCAAGCGGATTCGTCCAGTGTTGGCGCTCGCGGCCTGTGAAGCGGAAGGAGGCACAATGGACGCGGCGATGCCGTCGGCCCTCGCGGTGGAGTTGTTCCACAATTTCACCTTGATGCACGACGACATCATGGACGCAGCACCGCTTCGTCGGGGCCGTCCCACGGTGCACACAAAGTGGTCTGAGAACGCTGCGATTTTGTCCGGTGACGTGATGTATACGCTTGCATTGACGGCACTTGAAGGGACTCCGGCGGAAGCCCTTCCCGACGTGTTGCGGTTGTTCAACGTGACGTCACGTGAAGTGTGCGAAGGGCAGCAAAGCGACATGGCCTTCGAGGCTCGTCAGGACGTTTCGGTGGAGGAATACGTGGGCATGATTCGCCTCAAGACTTCGGTCCTGTTGGCCGCGTCCGCGGCGATGGGCGCGCGCGCTTCGGGAGCCTCTCCGGAGCGCGTGGACGCCTGGTACCGCTACGGCGTCAACGTGGGTTTGGCGTTCCAAATCCAGGACGATTACCTCGACACGTTTGGGGAAAGTGGGGCCACGGGAAAGCAGGTTGGAGGCGACATCCTTTCGGATAAAAAGACCCTGCTCTGGTTGACCACCGAGGTCCATGCGGAAGGTCGCAACGCGTTGGAGTCTTGGGCGGGAAAACACCCTGCTACGGGAACGGAACAGGCGGAAGCCAAGGTGCAGGCCGTGCGTGAGGCGATGGTCAAGGCAGGCGCGGACCAAGAAGCCCGCCGCCGCATGGAAGCGCACGTCGCAGAAGCCAAGGCGGCGCTTGCCGAATTGCACCTGCCCGAAGACGTCGGTTCGTGGTTCGAAGGACTTGCCCAGCACGTGACCTCACGAACCCACTGATTCCCCGAGAATCCTTGGGGCAGTCCAACCCGAGCGGCTTATCTTTGCAAGTGCTAAATGCCCTCTGTCCTCATGGACCCACTTTCATTTCTGAGCAACGCTGAACCTGGCGCGCTCGAAGCCCTGTACGCTCGCTACCTGAAGGACCCCGAATCGGTGGACCGCACGTGGCGGCTTTTTTTTGCTGGTTTTGACCTGAGCCGCGCCCAGTACGGCGAGGATGCAGCGTCCCCCGCGACGCTGAAGGAATTCAAGGTGTTGGACTTGATTCACGGGTACCGCACTCGAGGCCACCTCTTCACCCAAACCAACCCCGTTCGTGCACGCCGCACGTACACCCCAACCTTGGCGTTGGAAAACTTCGATTTGTCGGAGGCGGATTTGGACACGGTCTTCCAAGCAGGGAACGAAGTGGGCATCGGGCCCGCCGCGTTGCGAAACATCGTGGCACACCTCGAGGAGACGTACTGCCATTCGATTGGCATCGAATACATGTACATCCGGGAGACCGACCGCTTGAAGTGGATTCGGGAGCACATCGAACTTGTGAACCGCCCCCGCCTCGACGCGGCAGGACGGAAGCACGCCTTGAAGAAGATCAGCCAAGCCACGTTGTTTGAGGAGTTTCTTCAGAAGAAGTTCGTCGGCCAAAAGCGCTTCTCCCTCGAAGGGGGCGAAAGCCTGATCCCCGCCCTCGACGCATTGATTGAGACCGGCACGACGCGCGGCGTTCGCGAGGTCGTCATCGGCATGGCTCACCGAGGCCGCCTCAGCACGTTGGCCCACATCCTCGGCAAGCCTTACGCGAACATCCTGTGCGAATTCGAGGGAAAGGCGTACGACGGCGACGGCTTGTTTGACGGCGACGTGAAGTACCACCTCGGCTATTCACGCAAGCAAGTCGCTGACACGGGCGAGGAGGTCACCATCACCTTGGCCCCCAACCCGTCTCACCTCGAAGCGGTGGACCCTGTCGTGGAAGGCATTGCCCGGGCTCGCATCGACGCCCGCGAAGGAGACGAGTCCAGCGTCCTGCCCATTTTGATCCACGGGGACGCCGCCATCGCCGGTCAAGGCGTGGTGTACGAAATCGCCCAAATGGCCGGCCTCGACGGCTACCGCACAGGCGGCACCGTGCACATTGTCGTGAACAACCAGGTGGGCTTCACGACCAATTACCTCGACGCAAGGACCTCCACCTACTGCACCGACGTGGCCAAAGTCACCCAGTCTTTGGTGTTCCACGTGAACGCGGACGACGTGGAGGCTGTCGTGCAGGTGATGAACATTGCCCTGGAGTACCGCCAAACCTTTCACCGCGACGTCTACATCGACTTGCTGGGCTACCGGAAATACGGACACAACGAAGGCGACGAGCCGAAGTTCACCCAGCCCAAGCTCTACAAGGCCATCGCTTCACACCCGTCTCCACGCGAGACCTACCTCCAGAAATTGCTTGCCGACGGCACTGTGACTGCGGAGGAAGCCGAGGCCATGAAGGAGGAGCTCCTCGCGCGGATGGAGACTGGATTTGAGGAATCGAAATCCATGGCGTGTTCCGTGGTGGACGACTTCCTTAGCGAATTGTGGGAAGGCTACCGCCCTGCGAAGACGGAAGAACTAACCACCTCGCCCAAGACGGGAGTGGCCAAGAAAAAACTGCTCGAGCTCGGCGCCAAATTCAACACGCTTCCGGAAGGCCCCAAGTTTTTCCGCAAGGTGAAGAAGCTGATGGCCGACCGCTTGAGCATGATCGAGAACGACCAGTTTGACTGGGCCATGGGCGAGATGTTTGCTTACGCGACGTTGCTCGACGAAGGCCACCCCGTTCGACTGAGCGGCCAGGACGTGGAGCGTGGAACCTTCTCTCACCGCCACGCGGTCGTGAAGACGGAGGACAGCGAAGAAGAGCTGATCCTCCTTAACCACATGCGCGAAGGCCAAGCCAAGTTCGACGTCTACAACAGCTTGCTTTCGGAGTACGCGGTGAGTGGCTTCGAGTACGGCTACGCGTTTGCCAACCCGAATGGGCTGACCATTTGGGAGGCGCAGTTTGGGGATTTCAACAACGGAGCTCAAATCATGTGGGACCAGTTCGTCACCTCGGGCGAGGACAAATGGCGCACGATGAACGGCCTCACGTTGCTCTTGCCTCACGGCTACGAAGGGATGGGATCGGAACACAGCAGCGGCCGGATGGAGCGGTTTTTGCAGCTCTGCTCGGGAGACAACATCGTGGTGGCGAACTGCACCACTCCGGCGAACATGTTCCACCTGTTGCGCCGTCAGGTGCACCGTCCGTTCCGCAAGCCTCTCGTCGTGTTCACCCCCAAGAAGTTGCTGCGTTACCCCAAGGCGGTTTCGACCTTGGCGGACTTCAGCACCGGAGGTTTCCAGGAAGTCATCGACGACCACAATGCTTCGAAAAAGGCCGACACGGTGGTCTTGTGTTCAGGCAAAGTTTACTTCGACTTGCTTGAGAAGTTCGAGGACCGCGTGCCAAAGAACCTCGCTGTGGTCCGCGTGGAACAGCTTCACCCGTTCCCGGCCGAGGCGATGGCGAAGGTGATCGCGGGCTACGCCAAAAACGCCAAGGTGGTGTGGCTCCAAGAAGAACCCCGAAACATGGGGGGTTGGACCTTCGTGAACGAACAAATGCTTCTCCACGGTTTGGGCCAAGCCCAGTTCGTGGGGCGCAGCGCGAGCGCGAGCCCGGCTTCGGGGTCTCCGGCCGTGCACCAACAACGTCATGACGCCTTGCTCGAAGAGGTCGTGGCCATGGCGAAATTTTGACCTGAATCAGACTACCCAACGCACCGATCATGCCGATTCTTGAAATGAAAGTCCCCAGCCCCGGAGAGAGCATCTCCGAAGTGGAAATCGCCACGTGGCTGGTGTCGGACGGCGACTACGTTGAAAAGGACCAAGCCATTGCCGAGGTGGACTCGGACAAGGCGACCCTCGAACTTCCTGCGGAAGCGGCGGGGGTCATCACCCTCAAGGCCGAAGAAGGTGACGCGGTTGCCGTCGGGGAGGTGTGTTGCTTGATTGACACGGATGCAGAGCGCCCTGCAGGCGCGTCGGCCCCGGCCCCCAAGCCGGAAGCAGCACCATCGCCCGCGGCGGCTCCTACGCCTGCCCCCGCGGCCCCGGCTCCAGCTCCGACTGCCCCTGCGGGGTCCGGGGCGGGCCATGCAGCAGGCCATGCCTCGCCCGCGGCCCGCAAAGCCATGGCGGATGCGGGTTTGCCTTCAGGTTCGATTCAAGGCACGGGCCGCGACGGCCGCGTCCTGAAGCAGGATGTTTTGGCCGCCTTGGCCGCCGGTTTCGACGCGAGCAACGTCCGGTCAGGCTGGAGCGGAAGCCGCGACACGCGCCGCGAAAAGATGAGCATGTTGCGCCGGAAAGTGGCGGAGCGTCTGGTTTCTGTGAAGAACGAGACGGCCATGCTGACCACCTTCAATGAGGTGGACATGAAGCCGGTGATGGACTTGCGCGCCAAGCACAAGGACGCGTTCCGCGAGCAATTCGGTGTGGGCCTCGGGTTCATGGGCTTCTTCACCAAGGCGGTGACAACGGCGCTTGCGGAATTCCCTGCCATCAACGCCCAAATCGACGGCAAGGAACTCATTTACCACGACTACGCCGACGTGTGCATCGCGGTCAGCTCACCCAAGGGCCTGATGGTCCCGGTGGTGCGCAACGCAGAGACCCTGAGCCTCGCAGAAATCGAAGCGGAAATCAAGCGCTTGGCCATCCGCGCCCGCGACGGGGAATTGACGGTGGATGAAATGCAAGGAGGCACCTTCACGATCACGAACGGGGGGGTGTTTGGGTCCATGCTTTCGACGCCGATCATCAACCCGCCGCAGAGCGCCATCCTCGGCATGCACAACATCGTAGAGCGCCCTGTGGCGATCAACGGGAAGGTGGATATTCGTCCCATCATGTACGTGGCCCTCAGCTACGACCACCGCATTGTCGACGGCAAGGAAAGCGTTGGGTTCTTGTACATGATCAAGGAGATGATCGAGAACCCGGAGCGCATGCTCTTCGGTGGGAAGACCCCCACGGAGGTGCTCCTCGGACTGTAAAATCTGACGTGACTTCCATGAAAAACGGGGCTCCCACTGGGGAGCCCCGTTTGCTTCAACCTATCCACGTCGACCAACCAAAACCCGAAAGGAGTCGACGCTTCTCTCTCTATTCACATACCGTGCCAAACCCGGTCAATACCGAGCCAGCGATGGATCAATGTGTTCTTGCCAAGCCAAAATGCCTCCGGTGAGGTTCACCAAGTTGGTGTAGCCGTGGGCATCTTCAAGTTGGCGAATGGCCTTGGCGCTTCGCGCACCTGACCGGCATTGCACCACGACGGGCACGTCCTTGGGAATGCGTGACGTGCTTTCGAGGACTGTAGCCAGGGGGACGAGGTCGCCACCCATTTCAGCGATGCCGAATTCGTACGGTTCTCGCACGTCAATGAGGACATGTTCCTTGCCGCCGTCGCGCCACGCTTTGAGTTCGTGCACGTCGATGGCTTCCACCGCGCGCTCTTGCGCCGCAGGGACCCCAATGCCGCAGAACTGATCGTAGTCAATGAGATCGGTTTGGGTGGGGTTCTCGCCGTTGAGCGGGTTGCGCGGGTCTTTGCGAACCTTCATGGTTCGCGTGGTGAACCCCGTAGCGTCAAACAAGAACAAACGTCCGCTCAGCGTGTCGCCCACACCTGTGATGACCTTGATGACTTCGAGAGCCTGAAGCGACCCCAGGATGCCTGGAAGCACCCCAATCACGCCGCCTTCCGCACAGCTCGGCACCAGGCCTGGAGGCGGAGGGGAGGGGAACAAATCGCGGTAGTTGGGCCCACGCGTCCCGTCCGGCAGAAGCTCGTTGAAGACCGAAGCCTGTCCTTCGAAGCGGTAAATGCTGGCGTAGACGTTCACTTTGTCTTCGAGTACGCAGGCGTCGTTGACCAGGTAGCGCGTGGGGAAGTTGTCCGTGCCGTCCGCCACCACGTCGTATTGACGCACGAGCTCGCGGGCGTTGGCACTCGTGAACTTGGTGTTGTGCACCTCGAGGGTGATGTGCGGGTTGAGGGAGGCAAGGCGGTCGCGGGCGGCTTCCGCTTTGGGGGCGCCCACCGACTGAATGCCAAACAACACCTGTCGCTGCAAGTTGCTCGCGTCCACAGTGTCAAAATCGACGATTCCAATCCGACCCACGCCGGCCGCGGCGAGGTACAGGAGGAGCGGGGAGCCGAGACCACCCGACCCAATCACGAGGACGCTTGAGCCCTTGAGCTTGCGCTGGCCCTCGATGTTGAATTCCGGGATGATGAGGTGCCGGCTGTAGCGCTCAAGCTCCTCTTTGCTGAACTGAATCTGTTCCATGGTTTCCAAGTCTCTGAAAGCTCAAACGCCGCCTGCAATCGCAGGAATGATGCTGACTTCGTCGTTTGCTTGAAGGGCCGTGTCTTCGCCTTGAAGCGCGTGAATGTCTTCGTCGCCGACGTACACCCGAATGAAGCTGCGAAGGCTACCGGTGTCCTCGAACAAGTGAGGCTTGAGGCCGGGGTGTTGGGAGGCGAGTGCCGCGAGGAGGTCTTTCACGGTGGCAGCTTCTTCGGTGAAGATGCCTTGGCCGTCGGTGAATTTGCGCAACGGCGTGGGGATGATCAATTGAGCCATGTCAAGAATGTTGTGAGGTTGTGGAATTCGAATTGTCAAGAGATGCGCCAGGCGTCAGGCAAGGCGACGATGTTTTCTTCTGCAAACTGCCGGCTTTCGTCAAGTTGCCAGCTTCGAACGTGGGCGGTGCCTTCGGGCTGCACACTCACGATGATGTAACTGAAATAGGGCAAGGCCACGGCCAAATCGTGTTCACTCGGAATCGCCGGGTGAAGCGGGTGGCTGTGGTACACCCCCAAAAGCGTCAGGCCCTCCCGGGCGGCATGCCGCTCGGCGTTCAGGTAGTCTTTGTCCGAGATCGCGAAGCGACGGCGCTGGTCGCCCTCTTTGCTGTTGGTCACCTCCGTGGAAACGGTGACGGCGCGGATTTGGCCGTCTTCAGAACCGTAGAAAAACCCGCAGCATTCGTTGGGAAAGGCGGCTTCCGCGTGGTCGGTCATGGACCTCATGGCCCGGGGGTCAATGTCAAGAGGCAGGAAACTCATGGCAAGAGGCGTCCAATGACTTCGCTGTATTTGGTGGCGTCGTCCGCGAGCACGGTCACGATGACCCCTTCTTCGAGTTCTTCGGCAAGCTGCACGGCGCCCGCCAGGTTGGCCGCAGCCGAAGGGCTGATCAGCAGGCCCTCTTCTTTGGCGGCGCGCTTCAGCATGTCGTAGCTCGCTTCGGTGGTGACCAAGCGAGTCTCGTCCGGAACGGTGGCGTCAAAAATCTTGGGCACCCGAGCCGTTTCGAGGTGCTTCCACCCTTCAAGACCGTGAAGCGCAGTCTCAGGTTGGAGCGCAACCAGTTGAATGTCCTGGTTGAATTCTTTCAGGCGTCGACCTGTTCCGGTGAACGTTCCAGTGGTGCCCAATCCTGCCACGAAATGGGTGATCCGATGGTGGGTCTCTTCCCACAATTCGACGCCTGTGTGGTTGTAATGCGCCATCCAGTTGGCGTCGTTGCTGTACTGGTCGACGTAGTGGTACTTGTCGGGCTCCGAGAGCGCCAACTCGCGAGCCACGTCTTGTGAGCCGTCCGTGCTTTCAAACGGACTGGTCAAAATCAGGTCCACACCCAAGGACTTCAAAATGTGCTTGCGCTCTTTGGAGGCGTTTTCAGGAATGCACAGCGTCACGGGAATGCCGGCCGCCGCCGCAAAAATGGCGTAGGCAATCCCGGTGTTTCCCGAGGAGGCGTCGAGCAAGCGACGGCCACGAAGTGCGCCGGAAGCGACCGCGATGCGCAGGATGTTGAAGGCAGGACGCGCCTTCACACTGCCCCCAAATTGCTGCCATTCGAGTTTGGCGTAAATCTCCACGCCGGGTTTGGGGCTCAGGTGAAGCATGGGGTGCAACGGTGTGTTGCCGACGTGCCAACGAAGCTCGTCAAGCGTTGCAAGTCTGGGGTCGAGGATGGGTGCAGTCATCTCAGTTTGGGTCAAAAAAAGAAGCCCCCGTTACGAACGGAGGCTTCTTGAGGTTACGTGTATAATCTTATCTCTTACCCACGCACGTACAATTGGCCCCTGTCCGGAAGACAGCAGCAGCAACAGCAACATGCAGTGGTGTACAAATTCATGCCCCAAAGATGAGACCGATTTACGATAAATCCAAACGAAGAATGTAAAAAGTTCGACGAACGATTATCGAAGAACGGAAAAGCGTTCCGCATCGAGGCGCAGCAGAATCCCCAAAAGGAGCGTGAAGCCCATCAGTGAAGAACCACCGTAGCTGAAAAACGGGAGAGGGATTCCGATGACCGGGGCGAGGCCGATCACCATGCCGACGTTGACCAGGAAGTGCATGAACAAGATGCTTGCCACGGCGTAGGCGTAGATGCGGGTGAATTGAGACCGTTGTCGTTCGGCCAAGTGCAGCACGCGCAGAATGAGGAACACGAACATCAAAACAACTCCTGCGCTCCCCAAAAACCCCCATTCTTCTCCGACGGTGCAGAAGATGAAATCGGTTTCTTGTTCCGGAACAAACCCGTAGGCCGTCATCGGGCCCTGCGCCCAGCCCTTTCCCGTCCAACCTCCTGACCCGATGGCGGCTTTGGCGTGGCGAATGTTGTAGTCGGCGTCAGGGTTGTCCACGTCGATTCCGAACAGGACGTAAATGCGCTCGCGTTGGTGACGTTGAAGGATGTTCTCCATGCCCAAATGCAACCCCGTCGTGAAGACCATGCTTCCTGCCAGCAACACGGAACCCCATACGGCGGTGCGCTTCCTGTAGCGAGGCAGGGTGGCGGCACGGGCGAAAAGCAGCGCCCCTGTTCCCAGTAGCGTGAGGGCCACGAGAAACCACCAAAAGCCCGTACTCGTCCCGACAAACGGATACCAGCTTTCGCTGGCGCCCAACAGAATGGTCAGCACGGCGAGGACGAGGGCAGAGACGCCGAGGAGCAGCACGTTGCCGCTGAGCCCCTCGCGGTACAGAACGAACACGAAGCCCCCAAAGACCAGCACTGTGCCCGCGTCGGGCTGAAGCAAGATCAACCCGGCCGGAACCGCGATCAACGCAATGGACTGAAGCCGGGTTGCCAAGGTGCGCCAGGGCCGACCGTCTCGGCTTAGGAACCACGCGACCATGAGGGCGGTGGCGGTTTTGGCAAATTCGCTTGGCTGAATGCCAAAACTGCCCACCCCAAACCACGACCTCGCGCCCCCCACCTTTTTCCCGACCACGAGGACCGCGCCCAACAACGCAAGCACCAACAAATAATGGAGGACGGACGTTCGGATGTAGAATTCCCCTTCCACGGCGAGGAGGCCCACCATCAAAACGGCGCACACGCCCATCCAGATAAGTTGCTTGCCGGCCTTCCCACCGAGGTCCCAAACCACTTCCGCCTCGGCCGTGGCGCTGACGATGTTCAGCCACCCGAGCAGAACCAAGGCCACGACTGTGAACAGCGTGACCCAATCGAGACGGGCGGTCAGGTGGAGGCGTCGTGAGCTCATGGCGCCGGAGGTTGTGGTTCCGAGGGTTGTTCTGCTTCGGCAAATTCCAGATCGAGTGGGTAGGTGGCGCCGAGGATGCGGGCTTCCCTAGCCGTGCTCTTGACTTCGCCGTGCACGTACTTCTCGACAAGCAACCCGGCAATGGGGGCGGCCCAATCGCCACCGGCGCCGGCGTTTTCTACGTACACGCTCAAGGCGATGCGTGGGTTTTCGCGAGGGGCGAGCGCCATGAACACGCTGTGGTCGGCTTTGCCGCGGTTTTGCACCGTGCCGGTTTTGCCACACGTGGTGATGCCTTGGGTGTAGGCTTTTCGCCCCGTACCTGTCCGGTCCTCAAGGACCAATTGCATGGCATCGAGAATTGGTTCGAAATGGATCGAGTCTACGCCGACGACTCGTCGCTGTTGAATTTCCGCGGGTTTGCCCGTTCCCCCGATGTCGCGAACGAGGTGGGGCTCCATGTACCACCCACGGTTGGCCATGATCGCGGCGAGGTTGGCCATGTGCAGGGGCGTGGCGAGCAGTTCGCCTTCGCCAATGCTGATGGAATAGATGGTTCGGTAGGTCCAGTGCCGCCTTCCGTAGATGTTGTCGTAGTACGACGTGTCAGGGACCAAACCGGGCCTCGTCCCCGGAACGTGGCCCCCGAGGTCTGTGCCCAACCCAAAGTCCTTGATGCGTTCCGTCCACCACCCCAGCCCGATGCGGGCGTTGTCGAATTTGTCGAGGTCGGGATGGCGACTCACCATGCGACGCATCACGTCGTAGAAGTACGGGTTGCAACTGTGCACGACCGCACGCCGAAGGTCGTCTTGCGTGTGGGCGCCGTGGCAGCCGATGATGTCGCGGTTGCAGACAATGTGGGTGCGCTCAGAAATGACCCCTTCTTGCATGGCGATCAGCCCTTGGACCATTTTGAAAATGGATCCCGGGCGGTAGGTTCCGCGGACTGCTCGGTTGTACAGAGGTTTCCACGGATGCTTTGCCAAACTGTCGTAGGCCGCCCCCCGACTCGTGCCGGTCAGCAAGTTTCCGTCGAAGGACGGCGCCGAAACGAAGGCCAGGATTTCGCCCGTCGCGGGTTCGATGGCAACCACCGCACCCCGTTTTCCGCGCATCAGCTCTTCGGCGTAAATCTGAAGGTCCGCGTCCAACGTCAGGGTGACGTCGGCGCCTGAGACCGGCATGGAGTCCAATTCGGTCAGGGTGTTTCGGACGTTGTTTCGGACGTCCACCAAATGGTGGCGAACCCCGGGAGTGCCGCGCAAATCGAGCTCGAACAAGGCCTCGATTCCCGATTTTCCTTTGTAGTCTCCCAATCGGTACCGCGAATCGCGGTTCATGTCTTCACGGTCCACCTCGCGGTACTCGCCGACGATTTGGCTGGCGACCCCATGCACGTTTTGGCGCACGGGTTTGGTCCGAACTGACAACCCCGGATACCGCCAGAGTTCAGGGGACAGGGCGGCGTATTCTTCGGCGTTCAGTTGCCGAAGCAGGGGAGACGCCTTGTAGCGGGAATACCGCCGTGCCTTGCCGAGACGAAGCTCAAGCTCGTCCCGCTCTAAGCCCAACAACTGCGCCAGAGCCAAGGTGTCTACGTCCGCCATCTTTCTCGGGACGACCATCAAGTCGTAGCTCGGGACGTTGTTGACCAGCAGTTCCCCGTTTCGGTCCAAACACAACCCGCGGGACGGCTGCAACACCTCCTGTTCCTCGGTCAACCGCTCCGCGCGGTTTTTGTACTGGTCCGTCGTGACCTGCATTTGGAACAACCGGAACACAAACACGAGCCCAACCCCCAACACAATTGCCCCCACGATGCGCTGACGGCTTGCCAAGTCGTTCCGATTCAACTCCATGGGTAGGCGCTTACGTTCCGAGCGTCGCCCCGCTTTGGCCGGTTCAACAGGCCTTGAATCAGCAAGAACGCACCGACGTTGAGGACGGCTGACGTGAGGGTTTGGGCCACGGATCGACCGAGAAGGCTCCAGCCGTTTTGGAGCCCAAACATCACCCCCCAATAAAGCCCCACGCCCATGGCCACAAACGCGGCATACCGACCCCAGCCGTCCTGGTACGGATCCAGCACGTGGCCATGGCGAAGGCCTTCACGCGACTCCAGCGCCGACGTCAGCGCGGGATAAGCCATGCCGAGCGTCACGGAAGCGGCCAGGTGCATGCCGCCTGTCAGGCAGATGACGTCCATGACCGCCCCGGCCCCGGCTGACAACATCAGGTACGTGGTTGGCGGCCAGCCGACAGGCATCTTCAACAAGCCGTAGATGTGGATGGCCAGCAGGCCGTACCCTCCCCAAAACACGCCGTACCGGAACAGCAAAACTTGGCCGACCGTCGCCCACCCTAAGGTCCACAGGAAGGGAAGGAGCGCATTCATGGGACGAGGTTGGTGGAGTTGGACAAACTGTCGATGCGTGACTGCCGGCCTTGATTCAGCCAAATCACGTGCCGCGATGCCGGGTAGTTGGCGCCAAGGGAGACGACCGCGGTTTGGAATTCGTCGGCCTCCGTCCCCAGAACGTCTTCCACGACGCCCACGGGGATGTCTGGAGGGAAAACGCCGTCGAATCCGGTGGTCATGACGGTGTCGCCTGGCAGCACGAGTTGAGCCCAGGGGATGTCTTTAACCAGCGCGGTACGCACCTCTCCTTCGCGTGCGACCAACCGCCCGGCTTGCCCACGCTGTCCCATCCGAACGCTCCATTGCGCCTTGGGGTGGGCCAGGCTCAGGACCAGGCTCTCGTGGGCCGTTGTGTCCACAATTTTCCCTGCGGCAAACCCCAAAGACAGGATTCCTGCCCCAGGCACAGCCCCGTCACGCCCGCCGCGATCCAACACCATCCAGGGAGACCCGTTCCAGCCCGGCGTGCGCAACACGCGGGCGGAGGAGGCCTTCCACGGCTCGAGCGACCGAGCCTTGAGCAGTTCAAGCTCCGATCGCAACCGCGCGTTTTCGAGCATGACCAGCCTGTTGGATTCCGCGAGGTGTGTCCAATCCTGCACGTTTCCCGCCGCGTCAAGCCACGATCCAGAGGCGCGAAGGGACCATTTGGAAAGGGCAGTTCGTTGGTGGCTGTAGGTGGAATTCATCCACCCCAAAGCCAACCCCCAAATCAGGAGAAACAGCAGCCAACGGTGCGTGCGTGCGAGAAGGGCAAAGAGGTTTCGCACAGCCCGTCAATCAATTTCTCATCAAGAAGGGGAAGCGATCGATGTTCTTCAGGGCGATCGCCGTTCCTTTCGCCACGGCGTGCAGCGGGTCGTCGGCCACGTGCACGGGAAGCTTCGTTTTTTGTGAAATGCGCTTGTCGAGTCCCCGGAGCTGCGCGCCGCCTCCTGCGAGGTAAATGCCTGTCTTGAAGATGTCGGCCGACAGCTCGGGGGGCGTGTTTTCAAGCGCGCTGTGAATGCTCTCTTCAATTTTGCTGATGCTCTTGTCGAGCGCCCCCGCAATCTCGGAGTAGGTCACGACGATCTCCTTGGGGATGCCTGTCATCAGGTCGCGGCCGTGCACCGCGTAGTCCTCGGGCGGGTTGTCGAGCTCGGGCAAGGCAGCTCCCACGGCAATCTTGATCTGTTCTGCGGTTCGTTCGCCAATGAGGATGTTGTGCTGACGGCGCATGTACTCCTCGATGTCGTGCGTGAATTCGTCACCCGCCACGCGGATGTTGGTGTCCGTGACAATTCCCCCCAGGGCGATCACCGCAATTTCCGACGTGCCACCTCCGATGTCGACAATCATGTTGCCCATCGGCTCCTCCACGTCAATCCCGATGCCAATGGCCGCCGCCATGGGTTCGTGGATGAGGTAGACTTCTTTGCCTCCCGCGTGCTCGGCGCTGTCTTTGACGGCACGTTTCTCCACGTCCGTGATTCCGGACGGAATGCAGATGACCATGCGTAGGGACGGATTGAACCACGATTTGCGTCCGGAAATGAGCTTGATCATTCCCTTGATCATTTGCTCTGCCGACTCAAAATCGGCGATCACCCCATCCTTGAGCGGCCGAATCGTTTCGATGTTCTTGTGGGTTTTCCCGTGCATCTGCTGCGCGAGTCGACCTATGGCCACCACGTTGCCCGTCATGCGGTCTTTGGCCACGATGGACGGCTCATCCACCACCACCTTGTCTTGGTAGTAGATGATGGTGTTTGCCGTGCCCAAATCCATGGCAATCTCCTGAGTGAAGAAATCGAACAATCCCATAGTCTAAAGGTAGACGGGGCATGTCGACATGCCGCACCAATTCAGGCCAATGTGGGTGGATGGTTGATAAGTTCCACTTTGCCGTTCAACGGACGGTTTGGGAACCCCTGAGATGTGAAAAAACCCTGTCGGTCGGGGCTCAGTGTCGGAAGTGGCGCACCCCTGTGGTGTACATCGCCAGCCCGAGGTTGTTGCACGCGTCGACGCTCTTTTGGTCGTTGATCGACCCGCCGGGCTGAATCACAGCGGCCACGCCAGCTTCAGCAGCCAATTCCACGCAATCGGGGAAGGGGAAGAAGGCGTCGGACGCCATGCTCGACCCCTTCAGGTCAAACCCAAACCCTTGCGCCTTCTCCACCGCTTGCTTCAGGGCATCGACGCGGCTGGTTTGGCCTGTTCCGCTCGCGAGCAGCTGCCCGTTCTTGGCGAAGACAACGGTGTTGGATTTGGTGTGCTTGACGAGCTTCAAGGCAAACAACAAATCCTCAGCGCACTCGGGACGATCCGCGTCGGTGGTGCATGTCCACGCTTCCGAGGTTTCCATGGCGTTGTCCCGCTCCTGCACCAAGTACCCGTTCAGCGCGGAACGCACAGTCGCCCCAGGGAGCGATCCGGGCTGCCGTTCAAGCAGGATGCGGTTCTTTTTTTGAGCCAGCACGGCAAAGGCGTCGGCCTCAAATCCCGGCGCGATGACCACCTCGCAGAACAACTCGTGAATGAGGTTGGCGGTCTCGAGGTCGATGGGGCGGTTGGCAATCAACACGCCGCCAAACGCGCTGGTCGGGTCGCCCGCCAACGCGTCCTTGTACGCCTCCGCCAAGGTCGGACGCTTGGCGCACCCGCCCGCGTCGTTGTGCTTGAGGACGGCAAACGTCGGCGCGTCGTGTTGGAACTCTTCCATCAGCTGCACGGCCGCGTCCACGTCCAAGAGGTTGTTGTACGAAAGCGCCTTGCCGTGGAGCGGCTTCAACAGGCCGTCCAAGTCCCCGAAGTACTGGCCGGCTTGGTGCGGGTTCTCTCCGTAGCGCAAGGCCCGAGATTGAGGGACGCTCACGTTCAACGTGTCCACGCTTCCCCCGTCCAGGCTTGATCCGTTGAGGTGGGCGTGAATCAGGGTGTCGTAGTGCGAACTCACCCGGAACCCACGTGCTGCAAACGCCTTGCGCTCGGCGAGCGTCGTGACGCCGTCGCGCTTCAACACGTCCACGAGCGTCCCGTAGTCCTCCATGGAAGGCACGATGACGACGTCGTTGAAGTTCTTGGCCGCGCCGCGGATGAGGGCAATGCCGCCGATGTCAATTTTCTCCACGATGTCCTCCTCTGAAGCACCGCTCGCCACCGTCGCTTCAAAGGGGTAGAGATCGACCACGACCAGGTCGATGTTGGGAAGGTTGTACTCGGCCATTTGGGCTTGGTCGCCTTCGTGGTCGCGGCGGTTCAAAATTCCCCCAAACACCTTGGGGTGCAGGGTCTTCACGCGCCCTCCAAGGATGGAAGGGTAGTCGGTCACCGACTCCACGGGAACCACTTCAGCGCCCATGGCTTCAATCGCGGCTTGGGTGCCTCCGGTCGAATAAATCGTCACGCCCAAGCGCTTGAGTTCAGCCACAATGGGCTCGAGGCCGTCTTTGTGGAAGACTGAAATGAGGGCGGACTTGATTTGGCGGGAATCGGACATGTCGAGAAGAGGGGGTGGGTTTGAAAGCCGCAAATCTACGACGCGCCATGCGGAATCCCCGCCCGCCGCAGTAGCTTCGTTCCATGCTTTGGCTTCGGGTGTTTCGGGAAAGTTTGGCGTTCGCATGGCAGGCCATTTTGGTCAACCGCCTTCGCACGCTTTTGAGCTTGCTCGGAGTGATGGTGGGCATCTTCGTCATCAGTGCCGTGTTTACGGTGGTCGACTCGTTGGAGTCGGAACTTCGGGACACCTTCAACATGCTCGACGACGACGTGTTGTTCGTCACCAAGTGGCCCTGGTCCTCCGGGGGAGATTACCCGTGGTGGAAGTACGTCCAGCGTCGCCCACCCACCGAGCGGGACCTCGAATTGCTCATGCCGCGGTTGACTTTGGCGGAGGCGGGCATGTTCCAAACCAAGACGTTTCTCGACGCCGAAGCGGGCAACAACCGCATGCCCGGCGTGGTGGTGGGTGCGGGCACCCACGATTACGACCGCGTCATCAGCCTGAACATCGAGCACGGCCGGTATTTCACGCCCTCCGAAAGCGCGGCGGGTAGTCCGGTGGCCATCGTGGGCTACCAGGTGGCGATGCAGTTGTTTGGGAAGCACGACGCGGTGGGTTCGACCCTCAAGGTGCGTGGGGTGAAAATCGACGTCATTGGGGTCTTGGCGGAAGAAGGGGAAAGCCTTGTGAGCACCGGGTTGGATGAGTTCATGCTCGTCCCTTCTGCGTTTGCGCCAAGGGTGTATGCGACGGAGGCGGACGACAATTGCCAAATCGCAATCAAGGCCAAGCCGGGCGTCGAACTCGCCGCCCTTGAAGACGAGCTTGTTCAGCAACTTCGGGCCGTGCGACGAGTTCGGCCAGGCCGGGAAGACGACTTTTCTGTGAACCGCATGGAAATGCTGACCAGCATCCTCGACAGCATCTTCACCAACCTCGCTGTCGGCGGATGGTTCATCGCCATCTTCGCCATCCTGGTGGGCTGCTTCAGCATTGCGAACATCATGTTTGTCTCGGTGCGCGAACGGACCAAGATCATCGGCGTTCAAAAGGCCATCGGGGCCAAGAACGCCTTCATCCTCATTCAGTTCTTGTTCGAGGCGGTGACGTTGTGTGTGTTTGGGGCGGTGCTTGCCCTGGTGGCCATTCAGGGGTTGGTGTGGGTCGTCAATGCAGTGGATGTGGGGTTGACCCTGCACATTGCGCCCAAACGCGTGGCACTTGCCCTCGGCGTGGCAGTGACCTCGGGGCTGCTCGCGGGCGTGGCTCCGGCTCGTCAAGCGGCCAACTTGCCGCCTGTAGAAGCGATGCGCGCCCACTGAGGGGCGCGCAGCAAAGAGGTCACCTCCTTGTGGGGTGCGAGATTTGGTCGTTCAGAATTGGATCACAGGTTGATGGCCAAGCCAATCCGCACCGAATACGGAGGAAGCACGACGCTCGCCGTGGAAGAGCTCGAAACCACCCCGGCTTCGTCGATGACGATTCCATCGGGAGCGGCGACCTCGACTTCGTTCCCGCCGTCGAGGTGCAACATCCGGGCGTAGCGGGCAGTCACGAAACTGCGATTCCCAAAGCGCAAACGAAGGCCCGCGGCGTAGCCGTAATTGAAGTTGGCCGAGAAGAACGGCACGTCGTTGACAGGCTGGCGATCGTCCTCGCCGTCAAGCACCAACCGTGCACCGAGCAACGAGCCCCGCACGCCTCCGTAGCCTTCCACGTAGGGTTGAAATCCGCTGTTCTGGAAAAACGTCATGCGGAGGAGGTAATGTGCGTGTGCCAGTTGGTTGCGCACGAACAACGTCCCGTTTCGGTCGGTCCCGTTGTCGTTCACGGTGACGGTGGTGTCAAAGCCACCAATGGGCTGGAATCCCACGTCGAATCCGCCGTCAAAAAGACCCTTCCGGTCGTGCTTCATGTACGTCAGAGCAAACCCGTAGCTGGGGTCGTCAAGCACGGACTCGATGTCGTCGCCCGGCACGTCGGAAATCAGGTGGAAACCCACGTGACGCCATTTTTCTTTGAGCAGCAGGTCTTTTTCTTGCGGTTCCTCCTCGGACTTCGTTGTCGTGGTCGTGGCCGTTTGAGCTGAAAGGAGGTTGAGCGAAGTCAACGCCAACATCAGGGTGGCGGCTCCTGCCCCGCGAGCGGCGAGGCGATTGAGTTGGTTGCGGGTTGTCATCAATGAGTGGTTTGGGGTGATTCGCACGGTCAAGTTCAACGTTCGTGCCAAAGTTTTCTCCCTAACGAAAGGAAGCCAAAGATAGTTTGCAGGAAGTTTGTGGTCGGATGAAAAAATGTCGTGTGTTGGTGACGGGGGCCGGTGGCCAGTTGGGTTCGCGCTTGATGGCGTGCGCCTCTGCGCGGCCGGAAGTGGATGCGGTGGGGGTCTCGCGCGCAGAATTGGACGTCTGCGACGCGAAGGCGGTCGCGGAGGTTTTGAGGTCCGTGTCGCCCGAGGTGGTGATTCACACGGCGGCGTACACCGCGGTCGACGCGGCGGAGGAGAACGAGGCAGAGGCCCTGCGGGTCAACGGCGAGGCCGTCGGCACGGTGGCTCGGGCGTGTGCCGCGCGCCAAATTTCCCTTCTTCACCTCAGCACGGATTACGTGTTTGGCGATGTCCCGCGGCGTCCCCTGCTGCCCACGGATCCGACCGGTCCGTTGGGCGCCTATGCGCGCACCAAACGTGCGGGCGAGGAGGCGTTTTGGTCCTCGGGAGTCAACGGGGCCGTGGTTCGGGTTGCTTGGCTTTACGACGCGGAAGGCCGCAACTTCCTGAACACAATGCTGAGGCTGGCCAAGGAGCGCGGCGAGTTGAATGTCGTGAGCGACCAGCATGGCGTACCGACGGCGGCCCCGGTGTTGGCAGAAGGGCTTTTAGACATGGCCCTGAAAGGAACGGCCATGCCGCAAGGGGTGTGGCATTTTGCGCATGCAGGCCACACCACTTGGCACGGGTTTGCAACGGAAATCATGGCCCTGGCTGGGTTGGATGTTCCGGTGAATCCCGTCGGCACGGAGGCGTTCCCGACCCCCGCAACGCGCCCTGCCTGGAGCGTGCTCGACGGCGAGCCGCTGCGCCTCGAAATGGGGTGGCCGGAAATGACCTGGCAGGAAGCGTTGCGCGCGTGCTGGGAGTTGAGGCGGGATGTGTGAACTTTGGGCTTGCTGATGAGTGACCAAACCCTTTTGAACGAGGTTCGAGCCAAGGCGCAAGCCTGGACCCAGCCTCCCCACGACGACGCCACCCGGGACACGGTGCAGGCCTGGCTGGACCGATGTGACACCGATGCGCCAGCGCGCGAAGCTTTGATTGATGCCTTCTACACGGAGCTTTCCTTCGGAACAGGAGGGTTGCGAGGCAAAATGGGGCCGGGGACCAACCGGATCAACGCCACGACGATTGCCAACGCCACCCAAGGGTTGGCCAACCACTTGGTCAAGGTGCACGGTCCGGCGCCCGAGGGTCAACCTTGGCGTGTCGCCGTCGCGTGCGACAGCCGGCATCGAAGCCAAGAATTCGCCCAGATCACCGCGGAAGTGTTGGCAGCCAACGGGTTCGAGCCGTGGGTGTACCCGGAGCTGAGGCCCACGCCTCAGTTGTCGTGGACGGTGCGCGAATTGGGCGCGGTCGCGGGGGTCGTGGTGACGGCAAGCCACAACCCGCCCATTTACAACGGCTACAAGGTTTACAGTTCGGACGGTGGACAGGTTGTGGCCCCCGAGGATGCCCAACTCGTTGCCGAGGTGCGTGCCCTTTCCCCCGATTCAGTCGCGCCTCGCAGCGCCAAGGGCATCCAAGTTCTCGACGCTACGTGGGACGACAAATTCCGCGCCATGCTCGCCTCGTTCCGACTTTCGCCCCACCTCGTGGAGCACGGTTCGGACTTGACGGTGGTGTTCACCGGCCTTCACGGAACAGGTGCGGTGGCGGTTCCGCCGGCACTTGCCGCCTTTGGATTCCGCAACGTGCATGAAGTCCCCTCGCAGGCCACCCCTGACGGGGCGTTCCCTACGGTGGAAAGCCCCAATCCAGAGGAAGGTGCAGCGCTCGCTCAGGCCGTGGAGTTGGCCAAGCAGGTTGGTGCGTCGCTTGTGATGGGAACCGACCCCGACTCCGACCGTGTGGGGCTTGCAGTGCCGGACGGCACAGGCGATTTCCGCCTGTTGAACGGGAACGAAACGGCGGCACTTTTGACCGACCACGTGTTGTCCAAGTGGCAGGAAGCGGGCAAATTGGAGCGTCCGTCGTTCGTGGCCAAAACCGTCGTCACAACCAACTTGCTCGTGGATTTGGCAGCGCATTACGGCGTGGAGGTGCGCGAGACACTGACGGGATTCAAGTTCATTGCGCAGGCCATCCGCGAGGAGGAAGGCACGTTGCAGTACGTCGTCGGCGGCGAAGAAAGTTACGGGTACCTCGTGGGCGATCAGGTTCGCGACAAAGATGCCGTTCAAAGCTGCTGTTTGTTGGCCGAATTGGCGCACGAATTGGACCAAAACGGGGAGACCATGCTGGACCGTTTGGCCGCCATTCACCGCCGCCACGGAGCGTACAAGGAAGGGTTGGTTTCCCTGGTGAAGGAGGGGCGCGAAGGCAAGGCCCAAATCGACGCCATGATGCACGGTTTCCGAAACGCGCCTCCTCAAGAACTTGCGGGAGAACGCGTCGCAGAGATCCTTGATTTTCAATCACGCGAGGCGCGTTCGCCCCAAGGAGAGGTGCTTCGAAGCCTCAGCCAGGCCGCGTCCAACGTGCTTCAATTTGTGACGGAAGCCGGTTCGCGTGTGACGGTTCGTCCGAGTGGGACCGAGCCGAAGATCAAATGCTACGCCAGCGTGACTGAGGCCTGGGACGGC
>JBDQOS010000254.1:0-3036 GCA_040261075.1 Flavobacteriales bacterium | reverse complement strand
TCCCCGATGTAAAGGGCGGAAACAACCAGCTTTACTGGGGAGAACAGCGCTTTAGCGGTGGGGCGTTTTATTTCGGAGCTCTGGCGTTTGCACTGTTTCTTGCATGGCTGATCGCGGGTTCGTCGTGGTTGCGCTGGCCTCTGTTGGCCGTTTCCCTGCTGGCCGTCGTTTTGTCGTGGCGAGACGCGACTGCGCTCACGGAGTTCTTTTTGGATCACGTGCCGCTCTTCAACAAATTCAGAGACACCAAGATGATGTTGGTGCTGGTCCAATTGGCGATTCCGACGGGTGCAGCCATGGCGCTTCACGAGATGAGCCAACCTGAAGCGGCGAAGAATTGGAAGCGCTGGGCCGTGGGCGGCGCCGCGGCGACGGTTTTGATGCTGGCGTTTTACCTCATGCCCAAGGTTTGGTTTGACTTCACCAGTTCCATTCGGCCCGACTTGGCCATGGAGCAGCTGGGCAAGCGCGTGGTGGGAATGCGCGTCGAATTGTTCCGCGAGGAGGTGATGCGCTCGCTGGCCTTTTCCGTGGTGGCGTTGCTGTTGACGCTGGCTTTGGTGAAGCGTTGGACGCAAGCTCAGTGGGTTGCCTTGGGCGCGGTTGTGCTCGTCGCAGCGGACTTGCTCTCTGTGGATGGCCGGTATTTGAACGATTCCAACTACGTAGCCAAACTGGACAAACGCTTCCCCTTTGAAGCAACGGCCGCGGATCGAGTCATTTTGGCGAATGAGCGTCAGGCGGTTCCCGACTTTGACGACCAGTGGGCCTCTGCGAAGGAACGCTGGGAAGATCAATTGGACATCAAGCTGACACGTCGCTACAGCCGCATCGAGGATGCGGCTGCATTCGAAGTGCTGAACGCGAACACGCATTTCCGGGTGTTTGATTTGGCCAACCCCTTCAACGACGCCAGAACGTCGTACTTCCACAAATCGGTGGGGGGGTACCACGGTGCCAAGCTCCGCCGCTACCAAGAATTCATCGAACGGGTTCTTACGGACGAACGCGCTGCCGTGATTCAGGCCATTCAGTCTGGCAGGTACAACCTTGATGCTTCCGTGGCTCCGGGGTTGGCGATGTTGAACACGAGGTATTTCTTGATTCCCGGTGCCGAGCAGCCGTTGCCTTTCGCGGGTGGGTTGGGGCCAGCTTGGTTCGTGGACGAGGTGCGCTACGTGGACTCGCCAGAAGAAGAGTTGGATGGCGCCGCGTCCATCAACCCCGAGACCACGGCCCTTGTGCACAGGGAGTTTGAAGAGACGCTTGGCCGGATCGGACGGCCAGGAAATTCTTCTGCGGTGCTGAAGACGTACCACCCTGAGGGTTCCACGTACGAGGTTCAATCGGACGGCGGCGGGTTGCTCGTGCTCAGCGAAGTTCACTACCCGATTGGGTGGACGGCCACCGTCGACGGAGAGGAGACCCCGTTGGTTCGGGTGAACGCCTTGCTGATGGGGCTGGAGGTTCCTGCCGGGTCTCACGAGGTGGCGCTGGCCTTTGAACCCGAAGGGTGGGGCACAGCGCGAGGCCTAAGCCGGGCAGGTTCGCTTGTTTGGATGGCGTTGTTGGCCTTGTGTTTTTGGCAAACTCGCCGAGAATCCAACGGGAGACTCTGAACATCGCGTGCCAGCTTCGGTTAAGGCTCAAGGATGAAGAACATCGCACTGCACACCTCCGAAGAGGCGGATGGGTTTTCGGAAGCGGAATGGTTGGCTTGGGATGAGTTTTTGTCCCAGTCGGGCGAAACCAGCATTCACCTTTCGAGCCGGGCCGTTCGCGCGTCTTTGGAAAGTCCGAGCCGGGCAGTGCGTGTCGCAAGGTGGACCGACGAGGAAGGCGAGTTGAAAGGCATCGCGCTGTGCGAAGACAGCCAAGCAATCAGCCAGGGTGTGGACGATTTTCTGGAAGGCACGGTGTGGTTTCGTCGGGCCAAGAATTGGCTGCACCGCCGAGGCGGGTTTCGGTTCGCTGTGCGGGTGATCGGAACGCCTCTGGCGAGCGGTCCACACGGCTACCGTTTCGCGGAGGACGTGGACGAGTGGTCTTGCCTCCGTCACGTGTTGAGTTTGCCTGGAATCCCGAGCAACGAACATCCCGCTCCCAAGGCCCCTTCAACGTGGGTGGTGAAGGACCGCGTGTGCACCCACCCGTGGGGTGACGGCTTCCGCCTTGCCGGGCGATCCCAATGGCGTCGGGAGTGGGTGGACTTGGAATTTGACCCAGTCATGCGGGTGTCGTTGGAGGGGCGTGGGTCGTGGGACGCGTACTTGGCGGCGATGCGCACCAAGGCGCGTACCAAGGTCAAGCGCATTTTGACGCTGTCGGACCCACTCGCGTTCACGTCGCTTTCGGCGGACGAGATTCGGGCCCAGTTGCCGGAGTTGCACCGCCTTTACATGAACGTTTACGGCCGTGCGGCGTTTCGCTTGGGGTGTCTGCAGCCGGAAGATTTGGTCTTGCTGAAAGAGGAGATGGGCGAGGCGTTTCAGGTTTGGACCGCCCAGCTCGAAGGCCAAACCGTCGGCTTTCATTGCGGCATGACGGACGGGAATGAAGTGGAGGCGTACTTCGTGGGGTTTGAGGTGACGTACAACAAGTCTCACGCGCTGTACCAACGCATGCTCGTGGAGTTCATTCAGTGGGGCATTGCCAGCGGATGTCGTTCCGTCAATTTGGGGCGCACCGCATTGGACGTCAAAGCCTCGCTCGGCGCGGAGCCCCAGCGATTGGTGTTGCACGAGAGAAGTAGCAACCCGGTGCTGCACGGCTTGGCTCGGTGGGCGGCGCGCGCGAGTGCGCCGAAGCAACACGTGCTGAAGCGAGCTTGGAAAGAAGAGGCAGCGGACTCAGTCCATCATGAAGTCGTCGCCGCCACCACCGTCTCCTCCTCGACCTGAACCCCGTCGTCCCCGTTCGTCGAGCTTCCCAAATTTGTATTGCAACGTCACGTAGAGGTTGCGGCTTTCACGCTGTCGCCAAACGTCTTGTTCAAATTCGCTCGTGAGCGTGGAGTAGGACCAACGCCGTGTGTTG
>JBDQOS010000253.1:0-11679 GCA_040261075.1 Flavobacteriales bacterium | reverse complement strand
GGTGGCGCACCATGGCGGACGAACCAAGGCCACCCACCACCACCACCACGGCCAAGGTGCCAAGCACGTCGCCGGCATCCAGCCTCACGGGGTACGAAGGAACCACCGAGCCTTGCAGTTCGAGCCAGCCGAATTGGGCCTGTCCAAGAACCAACGCCGTGCCTGCTGCGATGCCGACAAGGCCACCCACCACGTTGATGACCAAGCCCTGAAGTCCAAAAGCCTGCTCCATCATGTGCAGCGGCATGCCCATGGCCCAGAGGACTTCGAGGTCGTGTTTTTTGTCCAGCAACAACATCGTCAACGAGGCCATGATGTTGAAGGCCGCCACCACCAGAATGAAACTCAAGATGGCGAACGTGGCCCATTTCTCGGCTTGGTTGGTTTGGGTGATGAACTTGTGCTTTTCGTCGCGCGTCAAGGTGGAAAGAAGTGCACCCCGGTCGCCAAGAGCTTTCCCCATGACCGTTTCCAATTCCTTCGCGAGGTCCTCTTGACTCCACCCGTCCTTCGCTTTCACTTCGAAACGGGAGACTTCCCCTTCGCGGTCCAGGAGTTCTTGCGCGGTGCGAAGCGGCACCAAGAGGTAGCGCGTGTCCAGGTCCGCGTTGATCGTGAACGTTCCACACGCGTGCAGGGCGAGGGTGCGAAAGGCACGCTCGCGGTGCCGCGCCAATTTCTTCCCTCGAATCGGCGCGCTGACGGAAAACAAAGGAGGCTCGACGTCGTCGCTCCGCAGGGAAAGCTCGGAGCGAACGCCGAGCCCCAAGCACGCGCACCTCACGTCGCGGCTGCTGTCGCCCAGGACATACGCCCCTTCGAACACGGCCCCTTCGATTTGGGACACCGCGTTGTACGATTCGTCCACGCCCAAGAGCGACGCGACGCGCACCGCTTCGTCCGCACGAACGACGGCTTCGTCTTCCAGCACGGGCGCCCAAGAGGCGACCCCGGGGACGTCGTCCAGCAACGTGCCCCACGCTTCGGGAAGCACGGCGCCGGAACGCGGAACCACGGCCACATCCGCGTCCAGGGTTCCAAACAAATCCTTGACCAAGTCCTCGATGCCGTTGAAGGCAGATAAGACGCAAACCATGGCCGCGGCCACGGCGGCAATCACCGTGACCGAGATGCCAGAAATGAGGTGCACCAGGGTGCCCGACCGCCGTTTGACGAGGTAACGCGAGGCGAGTCGTACCGGCAGCCGCATGGGCGCTTACGTGTTCAGGGCACGTTGAACTTCGTCCACAAAGTCCAGGCTGTCGTCGAGGTAGAAGTTCAGCTCGGGCACGCGTCGAAGTTGTTTTCCGACCTTTCCTCCAAGCGCTTTTCTGACGCGCCAGCCTTCGGCCTCGACCGTTTTGAGTGCCGCTTCTTTGTCTTTCACGGCCATGAAGCTGAGGTAGACCTTGGCCAACCCCAAATCCGGTCCGATGCGCACTTGCGTCACCGTGATGAAAAGCCCGCCAAACCACGTGCTTGATTCGCGTTGAAACAGGATGCTCAATTCCCTTTTCAGAAGTTCAGCCACGCGTTCTTGTCGGATGGTTGCCATGGTTCGAAGGTAGCAAGGGCGGAGAGACACCCGCCGGTCAGTACAAAAATTGGTTGTACGGGTACCGCTTGACGTGCAGGTCTTTCACGCGGTCGTAGAGCGCGCGGCGGAACGCCTCGCAGCCCACCTTGGTCTTCGCCGACACGAACATCACGTCGTGGCCCAACGCTTCGTAGCGCTCCCGAATGCCGCGCTCGAGGTCCTCGGGGGAGCGCTCGCCTTCGGGGTCGCGCAGCAAGTCGACCTTGTTGAACAGGACCATCGTCGGCTTGCTGTCGCTTCCGATGTCGGTGAGCGTGCGCTCCACCACCGCCATGTGATCCTCGAACTGGGGGTGGCTGACGTCAATCACGTGAACCAGGAAATCGCTTTCGCGCGTCTCGTCCAACGTGCTTTTGAAACTCTCAATGAGCTGCGTGGGGAGTTTGCGGATGAATCCCACCGTGTCGCTCAACAAGAACGGCAAGTTGTCGATGACCACTTTTCGGACGGTGGTGTCCAGGGTGGCGAAAAGCTTGTTCTCCGCAAACACGTCGCTCTTCGACATGAGGGTCATCAGGGTGCTCTTGCCGACGTTGGTGTAGCCCACAAACGCAACGCGAATCATCTCCCCGCGGTTTTTTCGCTGCGTCGCCATCTGCTTGTCAATGCCCTGAAGTTGCTTCCGAAGCAGCGCAATTCTGTCGCGGATCACCCGGCGGTCCGTCTCGATTTCTTTCTCCCCAGGCCCTTTCATGCCAATGCCCCCTTTCTGCTTTTGCAGGTGGGTCCACATGTTGGTGAGGCGAGGCAGCAGGTATTGGTATTGCGCGAGTTCCACTTGGGTCTTGGCGTGGGCCGTGGCCGCGCGTTGTGCGAAAATGTCCAAAATCAAATTCGTCCGATCCAACACCTTTCGCTCCGGAATTTCCTTTTCGATGTTGCGAAGCTGAATCGGACTGAGCTCGTCGTCGAAGACGATCATGTCGATGTCTTCCTCTTCCACGTACTCCTTGATTTCCTGCAGCTTCCCCGAGCCCACAAACGTGCGCACGTCGGGTTTGTCCAAACTCTGCACGAAGACACGGCGCGTTTCCGCCTTGGCGGTCTCCGCCAAAAAGGCGAGTTCTTCGAGGTATTCGTCAAGTTGTTCCCGACGCTGGTGCCTCGTGGCCAGCCCGATCAGGACACACGTCTCTGCGGGTTTGGCCGTAGAAATCGGTTTTCTTTTGCTGCCCATGCTTCAGTTCTTGAATGTCCCGATGTGCACGGCGATGCCGCGGATGGTGGGCATGTCCAGCATGTCCCGGTGCGGGGGCATGGTGCCTTTGCCGTAGGCGATGATGGCCACGCGCTCCTCCACGGTCATCGTGCTGGTTCGCAAGTCCGGGGCAGTCACAAGAACCGGCTCGCCGTCGTCGCCGTGGCACATGGCGCACTTCATGATGTAGTGACGGGATGCGTCCGCCAAATCAATTCCAGCGGCACCCATGTCCGTCTTGGGAACGTCCACTCGTTCTCCCTCCGACGAGGCACATTGCGCCCACGTCAGCGCGATTGCGCACGCAAGAACGACCCAAGTCGACCGGCGCATGCTCAGAACCAACCGACTTGCTCGAATCCGGGGCGGAAGGGCCAAGGAATGCCCAACAAAATCAGCAGCAGACACAGCCCAAAAAACGTTGCCTGCTTCTTGTGCTTGGCCGCGTCATCGGCCGCGCGCTTGCTCAAGCTGTAGCCCAAGGTGCCCAGCACGATGGCCACAACCATCAACGTGGCGTGCTCCAAGGCGAAGAAGCGGGTGTAGGAATTGGACATGGTCCCTTCTTGGCCCAGCATGCCAATCCATCCGCGCATCATGTAGAGCGTCAGCCCCAACACCAATTGAAGGTGCAAGGCAATCATGGTGAACAGCCCCAATTTGCGCTGGCCTTCTGTGAACGGCGTGTTTGCGCGGGAGCCCTGAACGGACTTCACCACAACCAACACCAGCAACACCAAGGCCACCCAGCGCAAGGCGCTGTGCATGTGCAAGAATCCTGTAATCATGCAGCGAAGTTACACCACACCTTGGTCAAGCATCGAATCGGCGACCTTGACAAACCCGGCGACGTTCGCGCCGCGCACGTAGTCGACCGTGCCGTCGGGATTCGTGCCGTATTCCACGCACTGGCCGTGGATGTTCTTCATGATGGTGTGCAGCTTGGCGTCCACTTCCTCGCGGGTCCAGTTGTAGCGAAGCGAGTTTTGGGACATTTCCAAGCCTGAGGTGGCCACACCGCCTGCGTTCGAAGCCTTTCCTGGAGCGAACAAGATGCCGGCGTTGTGGAATGCTTCGATGGCTTCTGGTGTGCTAGGCATGTTGGCACCTTCGGCCACGCAAACGCAACCGTTGGCCAACAACGCCCCGGCTTCGTCGCCGTTGAGCTCGTTCTGCGTCGCGCAGGGAAGCGCCACGTCCACACTTACACCCCAAGGGCGTTGGCCTTCGAGGAACTCGGCAGAGCTGTACGCGGCAGCGTACTCCTTGATGCGACCACGCACCACGTTTTTGAGGTTCATGATGTACGCCAACTTCTCGGAGTTGATGCCTTCAGGGTCGTAAATCGTTCCCTGCGAATCGGACATCGTCACCACTTTGGCACCGAGCTGGATGCACTTTTCTGCAGCGAACTGGGCCACGTTTCCGGAGCCTGAGATGGCCACGGTTTTGCCCTTCATGCTGTCCCCCTTGTGGTTGAGCATTTCTTCGGCGAAGTACACGCAGCCGTAGCCCGTGGCTTCCGGACGGATGAGCGACCCGCCCCAGTTGAGGCCCTTGCCGGTCAACACGCCGGTGAATTCGTTGCGGATGCGCTTGTACTGGCCAAACATGTAGCCAATCTCACGTCCGCCGACGCCGATGTCGCCTGCGGGCACGTCGGTGTTGGCACCGATGTGGCGGGAGAGCTCGGTCATGAAGCTTTGGCAGAAGCGCATCACTTCGTTGTCGCTCTTTCCTTTGGGGTCAAAATCCGACCCGCCCTTGCCGCCTCCCATGGGAAGGGTGGTCAAGGAGTTTTTGAAAATCTGTTCGAAGCCCAGGAACTTCAGAATGCTGAGGTTCACGGTGGGGTGGAATCGCAAGCCCCCTTTGTACGGGCCGATGGCGCTGTTGAATTCAATGCGGTAGCCGCGGTTCACTTGCACTTTGCCTGCGTCGTCCGTCCAGGGGACGCGGAACATGATGACGCGCTCGGGCTCGACAATCCGTTCGAGCACTTTGGCGTCCTTGTACCGGGGGTTGGCTTCCATGAAGGGAACGATGGCCTCCGCCACTTCCTCCACTGCTTGCAAAAATTCGGGTTCGTTGGGGTTGCTCTCGGCAACTCGGTCCATAAACGCCTGAATGGCGGCGCTGTGATCTGAATTCATCGACGTATGTATTGACGTTCGAGGGACGAATGTACGTTAGAGGGAGGGCGTTCGGCCCCCGTCGACTGGCAAATTGATGCCGGAGATATACCCAGCGGCCGGTGAACAAAGGAAGGCGATGGCGTGGCCCACCTCTTCCGGTCGTCCCACGCGGCCCGCCGGCACCTTGGCGGCCATGCCGGCGAGGACGTCCTCGGGGGTGGAACCCGTTGCTTCGGCTTTGGCTGCAGCCAGCGTTGTGAGCCGGGCTGTGAGCGTTGCGCCTGGAAGCACGTTGTTGACCGTGATGCCTTCGGAAGCGACTTCGTTGGCCCAAGTTTTGGCCCAGTTGGCGACGGCGCCTCTCACCGTGTTGGACACGCCCAAACCCACCAGCGGGGCCTTCACCGACGTGCTGATGACATTCACAATCCGTCCCCATTGCGCCCGCTTCATGCCGGGCAAAACGGCTTGGGCGAGGATTTGGTTGTTGATGAGATGTTGCTTGAACGTGGACAGAAAGGCCTCCTCTGCGGCCTCGGTGATGGGGCCGCCTGCCGGTCCGCCGCTGTTGTTGACCAGGATGTGCACGTCGTTGGCTTCCACCACCGCTTCCACGGCTCGTTTTACTTGGTCCGGGTGTTGGAAGTCTGCAACCGCCGAGCCGTGTCCCTCCCCAGGAAGGGTGGCCAAGGCCTGCTGCAAACGATCCGCGTTGCGCGCCATCAGGGTGACGCGGGCCCCAAGGCCGGCGAGCTGCTGAGCCGCTGCCAGGCCAATGCCTTGGGAGGCGCCGCACACCAAGGCGTGCTTTCCACTCAAATCCAAGGGCAGAACGTGGAGTTCCTTCATGCGGCCAAAGGTAGGCGAGACCTATTTTGGTCCCATGAAGCGATTGGAACACCTGGGCATCGCGGTGGCGGACTTGGCCGAAGCGGAACGCATTTTCACGGACGTGCTGGGCGTGTCCCCGTACAAGCGCGAGGAGGTGACGGACGAAGGGGTCTTGACGTCGTTCTTCCAAACCGGCGATTCCAAAGTGGAATTGTTGGAATCGACCACGGAAGACGGTCCCATCGCCCGTCACGTGGCCAAGCGAGGTCCAGGCTTGCATCACGTCGCGTTTCTCGTGGACGACTTG
The DNA here is from genome assembly GCA_040261075.1 of Flavobacteriales bacterium. Lineage (GTDB taxonomy): Bacteria > Bacteroidota > Bacteroidia > Flavobacteriales_D > Sanyastnellaceae > UBA11663. Next base: position 5,611 of record JBDQOS010000253.1, on the reverse strand, counting down.
GCCGGTGAAATCACCCGGCTCGAAGGCGAGGGATACCGTGTGATTTCAGGTCCCAAACCGGGTGCGGACGGCAAGCGAATTGCGTTTCTGCATCCCTCGGACACCGCCAAGGTGTTGGTGGAGCTCTGCGAGGACGCCTAGGGTCACTCCTCGAGGCGCTCCATCGCTTCTTTCCAGCCCTTTTGTTTGGCTTTTCCGGCCCCCGCCATTTTGCGGTTGAAGAGCGTTTTGGAGGCGGTGCTTCTCGTAGGTGCGGCACAACCCGGCTCGGCCTTTCTTCGGTACATGTCGCGGTGGAGCGTTACGCGCCACGGCCGGTAGCCGAGTTGCTGCCAGTCCAGGCCACGCACATCGGCATTTAAGACGCGGACCAGGGTGTCGGTTTGGGCTTTGGCCAGCTGGAGCAAGTCCATGTCCACGGTCAGTCGCACCATGCGGCCCCGGTAGACCTTCAGGCCTGCGCCCAGGCCGACGGTCAAGGCTACGTGCCAATCCGGAAGTTGAGCAGGTTGGAAGAACACGTCAGAACCGGAGGAGGCGGTTTGGGTCAGGTGGTAGGCCGCTCGGAGACCGGTTCGCCATTCGACGAATCCGTCGGGTCCCGTGGCCAAGGCGCGCATGCTTTGAAGGTCGAGTCCGACGGTGGTCGCCGACGCCTCCGTGGTAATCAGGTCCTCCACAAACGCGACCGACGTGTCGGCGCCAGACCCCTTGAGGTCGCCTACAAACGACTCGCGCGTTCGAGATTGACTCACGTGAAGGGAGGCTGAAATGCGGTCGGACCACAACGCATCCTCAAGCAGCCACAACTGGCCAAACCTCACGCGCCAACCGACTTGAGGTTGGGCCCGCCAAAGGCCGTTGTGAAGGGTGTCCAGAACTGCGCTGCCCCCCACAAGGTGGGTTTGGATCCACGAGCTTTGAAACGAGGAAGGCACCCCCATCAGCTGGCTCGTCCCCGCAGAAAAGGTCCACGCCTTGCGTTCGTGTGTTCGGAGCGTGGATTCAAAAGGGTTGTCCCACACGCCTTGTCCCCTTGCGACGAGGCACGAGGCCACCAAAGCCCAAGCGAGCAAGGCGTGAGAAAATCGCGTCACGCTTCGGCTTCTTGAAGGGATTCGAGTTCCTCGAGTACCGCGTCCATCCAAGCGTCGTCTTCGAAGTGGTTCCATTGTTCAGGTGCACTCATGATCGTTTCCATGGCCCTCTGCTGTTGCCGTCCACGTGCCAGGGCTTCGTGGTAGGGGGTGTGGCTGAACGTCACTTGCGAGTACAGGGGAAGCCAGCGGTCAGGGTGCTTTCGTTGCAAACGCGCCTCGAGATTCTTTTGTTGTAGAAACTGGGCATCGCCCGTGAGGTCTCGCATCTCGATGTAGTTCTGCAAGGCCAAATCCAAAATGGCGTCTCCCGCGGGTTTCCGAAGCCGCGTGTATTCCGCCATCACCTCGTCCCACTTGGCACCGGAATCGAGCAACCCGTCCAGAACCGTGCAGTCCTCCATGCCGCTGTTCATTCCCTGCCCGTAGAACGGGACGATGGCGTGGGCGGCGTCGCCCATCAAGGCCACGCGTTCTCCGTCGTTCCACGGATCGCACTTCGTCATGACCAGGGACGAGACTGGGTGTGCATTCCAGTCCTGGAGAAGGTTGGGAAGGAGCGGGACGACGTCCGGGAAATGCGTGTTGAAGAATTCCATCACGGCCGCGTCGTCGTTCAGGTGGTTCAGGCCATGCGGCCCCTCGAATGGCCCAAACAACGTGCACGTGAACGTGCGGTCCGGGTTGGGCAGCGCCATGAGCATGAAGGTGCCGCGCGGCCAAATGTGCAGCCCGTCTTCTTCCATTTGGAACGCGCCGTCGGCGCCGGGAAGCATCGGGACCTCTTTGTATCCGTGGGGCAAGTACCGTTGCTCGAAATCGAAGCGGTCGTTCCGCATCATGCGGCCCCGGACCGCGCTGAAGGCGCCGTCCGTCCCGAAAATGCGGTCGACCGTCACGTCCAGGGCTTGGCCCTCCGTCTCGAGGTGCAGGGTGGCGCCGTCCGCGCCGGCGGTGTAGCCCTCGCACCGGTGCCCAAACTCAAACCGAACGTTGGGCAGCGACTCGGCGGCCTCCACGAGGATGCGGTTCAGGCCTGCCCGTGACACGGAATAGATGCACTGTCCCTCAAGCCCGTACGGTTGGAAGGTGCGCGTGCCTTCGACCGCGTGCATGCGCCGGCCACGAATGGGCAGGGCACTTTCCCGAACACGGTCGGCGACGCCCGCGATTTCGAGCGCTTTCCAACCTCGGTCACTCAGGGCGAGGTTGATGCTTCGGCCTCCGTGAAGGGGTCCTTTGCGCGGGTCGGGCCGGCGCTCGTAGACGACCACGTCGTGGCCGCGGTTGCCGAGCATGCGCGCCCAGAGGCTTCCGACGAGACCCGCACCGACTACCGCCATCTTACCCATGAGCCGCCGTTGCTTTGGCCAAGGCCTGGTCCAAATCGGCAATCAAGTCCGCGGCGTCTTCAATCCCCACACTCAATCGGATGAGCCCGTCCGTGACACCGGTCTTCTCCCGCACTTCCTTGGGAATGCTCGCGTGCGTCATCGTCGCGGGGTGCCCGATCAAGCTTTCGACGCCCCCGAGCGATTCTGCGAGGGTGAAGAGCTGGGTGCCTGCGACGACGGTCTTGGCCGTCTCAAGGTTGTTGTCCGCGAGGGTGAACGCCACCATGCCGCCGAAGTTGTGCATTTGACGAGCCGCGACGTCGTGTCCGGGGTGCTCGGCAAAGCCGGGCCAGTGCACCTTGGCGACGGCCGGGTGGCCGACGAGGTGCTTCGCCACTTGGGCGCCGTTTTCGCAGTGGCGTTGCATGCGCAGGTGCAGGGTTTTCAAGCCGCGCAACACGAGGAAGCAATCCATGGGGCCGGGCACCGCCCCGCACGAGTTTTGAAGGGTGCGGAGCTGTTCGGCCCACGCTTCGTCCGACGTCACGAGGCAGCCCATCACCACGTCGGAGTGGCCTCCGAGGTACTTGGTCACGCTGTGCATCACCATGTCGGCCCCGAGGTCAAGCGGGTTTTGGAGCATGGGTGAAGCGAAGGTGTTGTCCACGACCACGCGCGCCTCCGTTCCTTTTACGGCTTCGGCCACCGCCGCGATGTCCGTGATTTGCATCATGGGGTTGGTCGGCGTCTCCACCCAAACCAACCGCGTGTCCTCGTTCAACGCCGCCTTCAACGCGTTGAGGTCGCTCAAATCCACGAAATGGAAAGTGATCCCGTAATGCGCAAAGACGGTGGTGAACAGGCGGTAGCTGCCGCCGTAGAGGTCGTTGGTGCTGATGACTTCGTCTCCGGGTTGGAGCGTTTTTAATACGGTGTCCATGGCCGCCAAGCCCGAAGCAAAGGCCAAACCGTGGTTGCCGTGTTCGAGGGCCGCGAAGGCGGCCTCGAGGGCGGAACGGGTGGGGTTGTGGGTCCGCGAGTACTCGTACCCTTTGTGGTTGCCCACGCCGTCTTGGACGTAAGTCGAGGTCAGGTACACGGGGGTCATGATGGCCCCGGTGGTGGGGTCCGGTTCAACGCCTGCGTGCACCGCCAAGGTGCCGCGGCCGGGAGAGTTCAGCTTGTCGCTCATGGGATTCGAAAGTTACGGGAGGACGGCTCAGTTTGGGGAGGATGTTTGTGCAAGCCAAAACGGCATCAGTGCGCCCCCCACCAGCAAGTAGATGTGGTACGTCACGTGCCGCCACACCAAAACCACGGCCGCCCACACCGTCGCGGTCAAAGCGAGGGGAAGGACGTCCGACATGAACGTTGGCAGGGCGAGTTCGGCCAGGCCCGAAGATCCGGGCGTGGGGCTGATCATCATGACGGTCCACATCGACAATTGCCGGGCCCAAATGCCGAACTGGCTCAAGGAATCGCCGTCGCGCATCATGGGCACGAGGAACGCCATCAAAAGGGCGTTGAGGGTCAGGAAACGGGCGGTCCAGCTCACGGCTGTGGCGGCCGCGGCCTGGCCCCAGGCCCGCCACGACATGGTGCGCAAGTCCAGCGACGCGTTGTGCAAATCGAGGGCCAATTGCCGCAACGGATCGCTCCACCGCGAGAAGGGCCGTTGCGTCGCGAGGGATTCCAATCCGGACCGTATGCGCTTGGGCGCCCCAAACAAGGCCGTGCTCAGAAAGGCGGCAAGCACTGCCATGAAGGCATAGCCGCCCACAAAAATGGTGGTGACGGAACCTTCGATCCAGGACGCCCCCTCGGGCAAAAAGGCCGCCCAACCGACCGCCAACGCCACCAAGGGAACGGCCACCAAGAAGTACAGTTCGTCCAACAGCGCCGTCGACATCACCGTCGCCAAACTCCGCCCCCACGAAAGCCCGTTTCGATGCAGGATGAACGCCGCCACGGCGCTTCCGCCCACCACAGAGGGCGTCAGCGCGGACGCCAATTCCCAAAGCAGGATGCTGGACGTGGCCCGTTTGAGGCCCAATTCGCCCCGCGCGAGCACCTTCAAGCGAACCACGTACCCCGCGTCCCGCAGCAAGACCAACGCAAGCGCCACCCCGACCCACGTCCAGGCCACCTCCACCGAGGTCAACGCGCGCCACGAGGCCCCTTCCACCACGGACCACAAAACGACCCCCACCGAGGCCAGGACCGCCACCGTCACGGCCATCCACACACGTCGCGCAGTCAGCCATTGCGCGGCTGAAGTGCGCCGAGAATCTTCGGGGGAGAGGGCCATGACCCCAAGGTACAGCACGTCCTGTGCTCAGGCGTAGACGTGGGACCCTTCGCTGCAGTTGGTGCACATGGGGATGCCCGCGCGGTCGGCGAAGAGCGCGCTGCGGAAGTTTCGGTAGGCCTCCCCGTGCCAAACCTCACGCATGGATTGGTCGCTCAGTTTGCCGAGCACGTGGTGTGCGTCTTTGTCGAAACAGCACGGCACCACACGGCCGTCCCAGGTCAAGACGGTGCCTTGCCACATGCGCCAGCACGCGTCTTCGAGCTCGTTGCGCAAAGTCCAGTTCCCGGTGACGGGGTCGCGGTCGTAGCGCCGGTGCTGGGGCGCTTTCGTGAGGAGGGGGTGGCCGTCCCGGGGGTCGTCGAGTTGGGCGGTTTTGCTTTCAACCTCGTCGCCGCCGCACAGACGGGCGGTGCGAAGCAGGTCGGGGAGTTCGTGTTCGTTGGGCCCCACGACGAGGAATTGCCAAACGAGGTGGGGGCCGCGACCAAGTTGGCGTTTGGCCTCGACGAGGGTGCGCGTTCCCTCCATCACCTTGTCGAGCCGCCCGCCCACGCGGTAGGAGGAATACGTTTCTTGCGTGAGCCCGTCGATGGAGACAATCAAACGGCTGAGGCCTGCGTCAATGAGCGACGTGCAGCGCGCCTCGGTGAGGTGGTGCGCGTTGGTGGACGTGGAGCTGTAGAGGTTGTGGTGAGCGCAGCGCGCGATGACCGTTTCGAGCTCGGGGTGGAGGAGGGGCTCGCCCTGGAAGTAGAGGTTGACGTAGGTGAGCCACGGCGCGAGTTCGTCGATCCACGACGCGGCCGCCGACGCGTCAAGCATGCCCGTCGGACGGGTGAAGGCCCGAAGGCCGCTGGGGCAGTCTGGGG
>JBDQOS010000252.1:0-6178 GCA_040261075.1 Flavobacteriales bacterium | reverse complement strand
GGACCAACTCAACTTGCCCGTGTCCACTTCGGTGGGCAAAGGCCCGAATGGTCGGCACCTCTGGGTGAGCGAAGTGGCGTGGTCGCACCACGACGACGACCTTCTTGTGGTCAGCTTGAACGGGTACCGCCACGACTGCCTAGACGCGTTTGTGTTCGCCACACGCGATTTGGGGAAGACCTGGGAAAACTGGGGGTTTGCCAATTCCATCGAAGGGGCGTTTCGCCGAGCGCGTGCTTGGGATGGAGATCGGTTGTTTCGCCAGTCTTGCGATCGGTCCGCATGTACCACCCAAACTGGTACCCCGTGTACACCACCTCGTTGCCTCGCGTGTCGACTTCGATTTGCATTCCATCCCCGCCGCTGAGAGATTCGAAACCGTGGTGCCCTGTTTGGTGCCAACGAGGACCTTCTTCGTGGCGGTGGCTCCCCACCCAAGTCCCGTTGTCTTGCAGCCCGCCGTAGATGCGGTAGGGTTCCACGTCGTCCACTTCCACCGCGTAGAATTGACCCACCGACGGGCTGTTGCATTTGATCCATGATGCGCCGCCGTCCCACGACACGTTGATTCCGCCGTCGTTGCCGTTGATGAGGTAATTGGGGTTGGAGGGGTCGACCCAGAGCTTGTGGTGGTCCACGTGCACGTTGGGTGCGCCAACCGACTCAAAGGTGCAGCCACCGTCCGTGGATTTCAACAGAGGCACCCCTGCGATGTACACCGTGGATGCGTCCGAGGGGTCCACCGTCACCAAGCCGAAGTAGTAGCCGTAGGTGTAGCACACGTCGTCAAGAGGTTCGTCGTGGGTGCGCCTCCAAACTCCGGCAGGTGGTTGGGCATTCTCGTCGGCGATTCGGGTCAGGGTGGTCGAGGCTCCTCCAGAGCTCGTGCTTTGACCCGCCGGGTGGCAGACGTAGAGCTCCGCACCGGCAATCTCGGTGTCAAACAACGCGCGGTTTCCGTCCGTGAGGAAGTCGTACAAGGCGCGCGGCGCGAGTTCTCCGTTGCGAACCCGTGCTTGAATGCTTGAAGCGCTGTCCGCCTCGTCAAATCCTTCGCGATCGAGGAATTCTTGAAGTCGAGCTTGGGGCAATTCGGCAAATTCGTCGGCGCCCATGCTCAAGAACTGCTCTGCCTGAAGCAAGGTGTCTGCTTGACTTAGGTCGTCCTTGGTCTCAGGGCGCGGCGCTTGGTTGTCAAGCAAGGCATACAAGGTGGCGCTTTCGCTGTGGTACGCCAAACCGATTCGTCCTGCGTGCTTCCCTTCTGGAAATCCGGGCCACGCGGAAATGCGTTGCCACGTATCGCCTCCGTCCGTGGTTTCCCAAATCCCCGTTCCGGTTCCTGACTCGGTGAAATTGTGGGCGCGTCTCGTCCGGTCCCACGAAGCAGCGAAGAGGTGGTCGGGGTCGTTGTCGTCTGCGACGAGGTCGACGAATCCCACCACCTCGTCCTTGTCGGCGCCTGGCACGGTGAGGACGGCCTCCCAGCTCCGGCCTGCATCTTCCGAGCGGTACACGGCTCCGCCCCGGTTGGTCGAGTACAGTTCGCCAAGGGCAGCCACCCACATGCGGTCGGGGTTGCTTGAGTCCAAGATCACCCGACCCACGTGGTGGCTGCCTTCGAGTCCCGCATGGCGCCACGTCCTTCCGTGGTCGTCGCTGACGTACACACCGTCGCCGGCGTACGAGCTCCGCGAAGAATTGACCTCGCCGGAGCCGACCACCACCCGCCCTGAGGGATGAGCGGCCACAGCCCCGAGGGTGCAGGTTTCGTCAAGCAAGGGCTCGAAAGTGGTGCCGTGGTTCGCGCTTTTCCAAAGCCCGCCTGTGGCGTACGCGACGTACATCGTGTCGGCGACCACCGCCACGTCGACCACGCGGCCGCTCATCACCGAGGGTCCCACATTTCGAAGTTCGAGGCCGTCCGTCCAGGACGCCTCGTGCAGGGCGGCACGTTCCTGAACAACGCCGGAACGTTGGGTGGCAGAGCTGACGCCCCAGGTTTGGGCATGCAGGGCAGGTAAGGCGCACGCGAAGACCGCAAGACATGCGGTCAGGTTGCGAGGAATGTGGACGAAAATCGCGTTCATTTCAGCTTGGGGTTGTTGCGGTGCCGGTCCTGGTCCCGCGCGGTTTTTTTGGCGACGTTGTCGGCGAGGGCTTGGGTGAGGTCGACGCCGGTTTGGTTAGCAAGCGCAATCAGAACCCAAAGCACGTCCGCCATCTCGTCGCCCAAGTCGCGCCCCGCGTCGCTCTGTTTCTCGCTTTGTTCTCCGTAACGACGCGCAATCAGCCGCGCCAATTCCCCGACTTCTTCGGTCAGAATCGCCAAGTTGGTCAGCTCGTTGAAGTAGCGCACTCCCACCGTCGTGATCCACTCGTGGACCTCGAGTTGGGCCTGCCGAAGGGTTACGTCAGGCACATTGGAAGCAGGGAGTTTTAGGTCGTTCATGGCGTCAATCTTTGTTGTGGGTGTCCATCCAAATCGTCACAGGACCGTCGTTCACGAGGTCCACTTCCATGGCGGCGCCGAATTCCCCCGTGGCCACCGTGGTTCCCGTTTCACGCGAGCATTCCTGAACGAAGAATTCGTAGAGAGGAACGGCGTGCCCGGGTTTGGCGGCTCGGATGAACGAAGGTCGCGTGCCTTTCTTGGTCTTGGCGTGCAGGGTGAATTGACTGACGACCAAAAGCCTTCCGCCGACCTCTGACAAGTCGGCATTCATCTTTCCGTCCGCGTCGTTGAAGACCCGGAGCTTGGCAATTTTTGCCGCGAGCCACGTGGCGTCTGCTTGGGTGTCCGCGTCTTCGATTCCGACGAGCACACAAAACCCCGTTCCGATGGTTCCAACCGGCTCCCCTGCAATTCGCACTTCGGCCCGGCTGACTCGCTGAATCACCACTCGCATGCTGCAAATTAAGCCGCGCATCAGGACGTTGGGGACATGTCGTGGAAAAGATGCCGAGAAAGGGTGGAAGCAGGCGGTGTGGGCCCGTGCAGGCGCCGTATTTTTGGGGTCGATTCAACCGACGAAAGACAACCCAACGTCCCCAGATTCATGAAGGCTTCCATTGCCCCAGCCACCCTCGAACAAGCTCAAGACATGGGCCTCCGTCCGGAGGAGTTTGAGCAGATAAAACTCATTCTTGGCCGCACACCCAACTTCACGGAGATGTGCGTGTATTCGGTTATGTGGAGCGAACACTGCTCGTACAAGAATTCCATCAAGTGGCTGAAGACCCTGCCGAAGGACGGCCCGCACATGTTGGTCAAAGCAGGCGAAGAGAACGCAGGGATTGTCGACATCGGCGACGGATTGGGGTGCGCTTTCAAGATTGAGAGCCACAACCACCCGTCGGCCATCGAGCCCTACCAAGGCGCGGCAACCGGCGTGGGGGGCATCAACCGCGACATCTTCACGATGGGTGCACGCCCCATTGCGCAGCTCAACAGCCTGCGCTTCGGAGACCTCAGCAACCCTCGAACCAAGTGGCTTCTCGAGGGCGTGGTGAAGGGCATTGGCGACTACGGAAACAGCTTTGGCGTTCCCATTGTGGGAGGAGAGGTGTTCTTCGATTCAAGCTACCAAGTGAATCCGCTGGTCAACGCCATGTCGGTGGGAATTCTCGAAGCCGACAAGATCATTTCGGCGACGGCCTCAGGCCCGGGCAATCCCGTGTACATCGTGGGTTCAGCCACAGGCAAGGACGGAATCCAAGGCGCTTCTTTCGCGTCGAAAGACATCACAGAAGAAAGTGCGGACGACCTGCCGTCGGTGCAGGTTGGAGATCCTTTCCAGGAGAAACTTCTTCTCGAAGCGACGCTTGAATTGGCGAAGACCACAGCCGTGGTTGGCATGCAGGACATGGGCGCCGCTGGAATCACTTGCTCGACTTCCGAAATGAGCGCCGCGGGCGAAGTCGGCATGGACATTCACCTCGACCGCGTGCCTTTGCGTCAGCAGGACATGGAGCCGTTTGAGATTTTGCTGAGCGAATCTCAAGAACGCATGCTTGTCGTGGTTCACAAGGGCCAGGAAGAGGAGGTGAAGGACATCTTCAAGAAGTGGGACTTGCACGCCGAACACATTGGCGAGGTCACCGAGGGCGACCGAATTCGCTACTTCATGAACGGCGAACTGGTGGGCGACGTGCCGGGATCCACCTTGGTGCTTGGAGGCGGGGCCCCCGTGTACGAGCGGGAATACACCGAACCGGCGTGGTACGTCGCGGCGCAGGCGTTCAACCCCGATTCCGTGCCCGTCCCGTCCTTGGACGAGTGCGTCGACATTGCGCACAAGCTCGTGTGCCTCCCCAACATCGCGTCGAAGCGCTGGGTTTGGGAGCAATACGACAGCATGGTCGGCACCATCAACCGCACCACCAACCGTCCGTCCGACGCCGGCATCGTGTCGGTCCGCGGCACTGACAAGGCTTTGGCTTTGACCGTGGATTGCAACGCACGTTACGTGGAAGCCGACCCGGAAGTGGGAACCGCCATTGCGGTGGCCGAGGCGGCGCGCAACATCAGTTGCACCGGCGCTGAACCTTCGGCCATCACCAACTGCCTCAACTTTGGAAACCCCTACAACCCGGAGGTTTACTGGCAATTCGTTGGGGCCATTCAAGGCATGGGACGTGCGTGTCGCCACTTCAATACCCCTGTGACCGGCGGCAACGTGAGCTTCTACAACCAAACCGCCAACCCCGACGGGACGGCACGAGCGGTGTTCCCAACCCCTACGATCGGGATGGTGGGTGTAATGAGCGACCGCAAGCACCACACGGGCCTCGACTTCAAAGAGAAAGGCGAGTTGATTTTCTTGCTTGGAGGATCGAGTGGGTGCATCAACGCGTCGGAATACCTCGCGAACGTGGTCGGAATCGACCGATCGCCTGCGCCGCATTTTGATCTTGAACACGAAGGCAAGCTCCATGCGTGCTTGCGTGAGGTGGCCCAAAAAGGCCTCGCCGCGGCCTCCCACGACGTTGCGGACGGCGGGCTGTTCACGACGTTGCTGGAAATGGCGATGCCCAACGGCCTCGGTTTTGACATCGTCACGGACGACGAGGTTCGCATTGACGGATTCTTGTTCGGCGAGGGTCAAGGCCGCGCGGTCGTCTCGCTTCGTGAAGAAGACCAAGACGACTTCTTCGACGTGTGCGAATCGCACGGCCTGCAGCCAACCCTGCTCGGTCACGTGACCAAGGGCAAGCTCGTGGTCGACGACAAGCCCTTCGGTTTTTGCGAGGAATTGCGCGCCTATTACGACAACGCCCTGGAAGAAATCTTGACGGAAGACTGATGTTGAAAAGCTTGGCCAAACACCTCGGAGGAATCGCCTTGACGTGGGCGGTCGTGTTGGTCGGCACCCTGATGTTGCTTCGTGGGTACAGCCAGCCAGAGGCGAAGCGTGAAGTGCCCGCTTTGGCAGGTCTCACCCAAGCCCAAGCCGCGGAATCCTTGCAAGCCTTGGGGCTGGAAGCGGTTTGGCAAGACTCCATCTACGCGCCCTCAGGAACCCCTGGGGCCGTGGTCGAACAACACCCTCCCGCAGGAAGCGCCGTCAAGGTTGGACGCAAGGTGCTCTTGACCACCTACCGCGTTACCCCTCCAAGCGAACAGGTGGCCATCGAAGAGGGGCAGGACGCCAAGCTTGCAGAACGAATCCTCACGACGCGTGGTTTTCGTGTCAACGTCGTGGAGGAGCCCAACAAACTTTTGGCAGGAAAGGCGATTCGGGTAGAACATGACGGAAAAAAAGTCGGCGTCGACGCTCGCTACCCGAAGGGAACGCGGCTAAAGCTCGTCGTGGGAGTGGCTGGTGCCAAAGACGTTCGAGTCCCTTGGTTGGTGGGTCTTTCCTTGAAAGACGCCACGGGCATTTTGGGTCGCCGCAACCTGGCCTTGGGCCACGTGGGATACCAAGACGACGTGGTGACGGCGCTTGACAGCACGTTGGCCGTGGTCGTGTCTCAAGACGTCAGCCCTGGCGATCAGTTGTACGTGCGTGAAGGCACAGCCATTGACTTGTACCTTGGCAAACATTGAATTTATACGCACGATGCGCACGATTTTGGCTTTTCAAACGTTCCTCTCTCCGATGAAAAATCGCATCCATTGCGACGGGGCAAGGCCGTTTGCAACTCCGACACCCGTCCTTCTGGTCTTCTCGGT
>JBDQOS010000251.1:0-4976 GCA_040261075.1 Flavobacteriales bacterium | reverse complement strand
CGCGCCCGACACGGCCTCGGCAAACCCCGGAGCCAATTCGGCCCCTTCGGCCGCCGCGCCGCCGCCAAATCCCACGACGAGAAACACCAACAACGCCACGGCAATGCTCGGCCCTGTGGTGTAGGTCATGTAGCGGATGTGGGTCACCAGGTCCGTGCCGGCGACGGCGGGAGCGAGGTTGGTGGTGTCGCTCAAGGGCGACATCTTGTCGCCGAAGTACGCGCCGCTGATGATGGCGCCAGCCACCCAGCCTTCCGACAACCCCAGGGCCTGGCCAATGCCGACCAAGGCGATGCCGACCGTGCCGACGGTTCCCCAAGAGCTTCCCGTCGCCAACGACAGAACGGCACAGACCACGCAGGCGGCGAACAAGAAGATGCCGGGCTGCAGAATCATCATGCCGTAGTGAATGAACGCGGGGATGATTCCGGCCAACAGCCACGTGCCGGAGAGCGCGCCGATCAACAGCAGGATCAGGATGGCTTCGGTGGCCGTGCCGATGCTGTGGGCGATGGCGTCGCGGATTTGGGCCCACGTCGTGCCCCGGCTCACACCAAGTGCCCCCGCGAACAGGGCCGCCAGGAGAAGGGCAATTTGGTTGGAGCCATAGGAGCTGTCTTCGCCGAAGTACACGACGTCGGCCCCGAGAAGTGCCACGAGAAGCACGACCGGCGCCAACGCCATCGCGAGCGGCATGCTTCCGCGGGCGGTCATGACGCCTTGGCTTCCAATTCTTGCGTCTCGGCGCTGCCGGTGGCGGAAAGGGCCGTCTTGTCGACGCGGGCTTTGCCCGATTCAAATTCCAAGACGACCGTCTTCTCGCTCACGGACACGACCTTGCCGTGAAGCCCACCGATGGTCACCACCTGGTCGCCTTTTTTGACGGCGTCGCGGAACGCGCGAGCTTCTTTTTGGCGCTTCATCTGAGGCCGAATCATGAACAAGTACATGATGGCGAACATGCCGGCCAACATGAGGAGCGTCGACATGGAGCTGCCGCCTGCGGCGCTTTGGAGAAGGAGTTGTGCAATCATGGCCCGAAAATAACCCCCGGCCGACGACTTGCCCCCGCTGTGGAAAGATTGTTACTGCGCGTCCGGGCTCAGCACCGTGCCCACGAGATGAAGGCGCGTCACTCCCGGGTCGGTGTTGCCGACTACCGAGATGACTTTGTCCTGTTCGCCGCCCTTTTCGTGGGTGTCAAACGACACCTCCACCGAGCCCCGCTCTCCGGGAGCGAGCGGCTCGCGCGGCCACGTCTTGGGAACGGTGCACCCGCAGGACGTTGAAACGTCGGCAATCAGCGCCGGGCCCGGTCCGTGGTTGACAAACGAAAAGGTGTGCGTCACGACGTGGCCTTCGCTGACCACGCCGAAGTTCATCAGGGTGTCTTCGAAGGCGAGGACGGGCTTTTTCACTTCGGCTGCACCGCCCTTGGATGCCGTGGCGGGAAGCACAATCATGTCCGTCCCCACGGAACGCGGGTCGTCGCACGCCACCAACAGCGCGCCTGCAATCACGATGCCCCAACGCCCTGCAAACTTCATTCGATCAAGCCTCTTCCGACTTTTTTGATGTCGCCCGCCTCTTTCAATTTGGTGAAGAGTTGGTCGAGGATGCCGTTGATGAACCCGTGACTCTTGGGCGTGCTGTAGTACTTGCTCAGTTCGATGTATTCGTTGAGCGTCACTTTGAGCGGGATGGAGTCGAAAGTTTGGGCTTCCGCCAGCGCCATCTTCATCAAGATGCGGTCGGTGGTTGCGATGCGCTCGAGCTCCCAGTTTTGGGCTCCTTCTTGGATCAACGCCTCGCTGCCTTCGCCAAGCGACAACGTTTTGGTGAACAGCCCTTCCATGAAGGCCTTGTCGTCGTCGTCGTCACGCCACAAGGGGAGGAGTTCCACCTCGTCGTCTCCTTCTTTGAGGGTCTTGATGGTCTTGATGGCCATGCTCGCCGCGAGGTCCAAGTCGTCGACCCAGTAGATGCTCTCCTCTTCCAGCATGTCTTGGAACATCTCGAAGTTCACCATGTGCTTCCGGAACATGCGAACCAGGTTTTCACGGTCGAATTGGAAACCGCGCTCCTCGGAAGCCATGTATTCTTGGTACTCCTCGTTGTCCAGAAGCCCTTTGAACATGGCCTTGAGCAACTCGTGGCGGTTGCCCCAGCCCACACCGTGCTCTTCGCACGCCTTCCGAAGCGTCTTGCTGTTCGCAAGAATCCGCAGCGGCTTGTTGGTGACGAACTTCGTGTTGGGATTCAAGTCCTCGGGCGAGGGGAGTTGCTTTTTGTAGCCAGCCTCGATTCGATCGATGGCAAGGGCTTGCATGGACCCAATCATGTCGAGAAGAAGGAGGTAAAGCTCCTGCATCTTTTGGGTGCTGTGGTCCAAGGCTTGACGGGCGCGTTTGACATCGCGGTCCTCGTCTTGATAGTAGCCAAAAAGAACGTGCAGGATTTTGATCCTGAGGTGGCGGCGGTTCAGCATGGTTGCGAATTGACACAAAAGTAGGGCGGCACCTCCGGAGAACATCCCTTGCGGATTGGGGTTTTTTCACCATGCGAAACGGAACAACCTCTGCCGTCCCCGGTACTTTTGTGGCCATGAATACGCGAAACCGGGTGGGGCGATTCCTCAGTGGCTTGACGGTCACGACGTTGGCTGTCGGATGCACCACCTTGGTGGAAGTGGACTTGCCCGACGTTCCACCCCAAGGCGTCCTTGAGGCTACGGTGAGGTTGGGCGAACCGCCGCTCGTGCTGCTGACCACCACCCAAGGGTACTTCGACGCCGTCGACGCTTCAGCGCTGACGTCGCTGTTTGTGGGGGACGCCGACGTGACGCTCGTCGTGGACGGCGTGCCGTACGACTTGCCCGCGCTGTGTTCTGGGGATTTGCCCCCCGAAGCGCTGCCCGCCGCGGCCGAGTTCTTGGGCGTGTCGCCGGAGGCGCTGGACACCCTGAATTTGTGCGTGTACACGGGTCTTGCGCTGCCGCAGACCTACGGAGCAGTGGGGAAGGAGTACGCGCTGACGGCGACGTGGACGCGCGAGGACCAAACCTTCAACCTCGCCGCCTCCACCTCCTTTCCCGAGTTGCCTCAACTCGACAGCGCGTGGTTTGAGATTCCCGAGACGTCCACCAACGACAGCCTCGGGCTGATTTGGACGGCGTTCACCGATCCTCCGGGATTTGGGCAAGCCTACCGCTGGTCCTCCAAGCGGGAGGGGCGCGACCCCGATTTTTTCTACCCGCTCGGAAGCGTGTTTGACGACGCGTTTGTCGACGGCCAAGCTTTTCCGTTTCTGAACTTTCGGTCTCCGCAACCGGGCGTGGAAGAAACGCCTGGAGAGGAGGGGTTCTGGAAAACCGGCGACACCGTAATCGTGCGTCTCGAAGCACTCGAATACGACGCCTTCGAGGTCATCCGCGACTTCGAAACGTCCCTTGCCAACCAAGGAAACCCCTTCGCACTGCCGTCCACGGCCAGCACCAACGTCGAGGGTGGGCTCGGGTGGTTCGTCGCGTATTCCGGGGTGACCGACACGGTCGTTTGCGCGCCATAAACCGCGCCGAATGCCGCTCCTCTCGTCACTTCCTGCGTTGTACATTCACCCCCAAAACCTCCTCGCCATGTTGCCATGCCGTTTCTGGAAAAGTGCCTTGTTTTTGGGCGTCCTGTTGCTCTTTGCTCCCCAAGCTGAAGCCCAAACCCAAGACGTCAACTGGCGGTTGGACCGCGTGACGTGCCACGAGGTTGGCGCGGTGTTGTCGTACGAAGGGAGCGTTCAAGCAGCCGGAGGGGAGTGGAGGGCGGTGCTGGGCAACTTGCCGTCCGACATCGACGTGAGCAGCGCCCAAATCGAATTGCCCGAAGGCATGCAACTCGTCGCGGTCAACAAAACCACGCCTCTGCCGGACGTGGTTGACGACGTGGCGAATTTGTCCAAACAAGCCGACGCGAAGCGCCTGGCCTTGGCCCTTGAACTCGCCCTTCTCGAAGCCGTCGATCAAGAACGCGCGTACCTCGAAGCCAACCGATCGATTGGCGGTGGGGGCGAAGTGTTGCTGGTGGACGACGTCGAAGAAATGCGCCATTACCTGGCGCAGCGCTTCCAAGAATTGGCGCTGGATCGCGTGGACATTGCGACCAACGTCGCGGCCTTGGAAAAGGAGGTTGCTTCGGCGGAGCGCGACCTTCAAATGCTGCTGAACGAAGCGGCTCAGCCCACCCACGCCTTGGAATTGGTGATGTCCGGACAAGGTCTAGGCCTCGCGCGAGTTCACGTCGCCACGCAACAAGCGGGTTGGGTCAGTTCGTACGACGTGTCTTGGGAGGAATCCAAGGGGCAGCTTCGCCTCGAGCGGTTTGCTCGTGTGGTCCAAACCACGGGCGAGGACTGGTCCCAAGTCGCCCTAGAACTTCGCACAGGGCAGCCGATGGGCTTGAACCCGGTTCCTCAAGTCCGCCCCCAATTGCAATCCACCGACCGCGCGTCGTACGACGGTTACTGCGCCAATGTGCAATGGGTCAACAGCCGCTTGCAGGACTCCGGAGCCCGTCAAGACGTGCTTCGAGGCCAAGGCGCACTTGCTTCGAATTGGGAGATGGAGGCGGATCAACGCGTGTCGGTCGCCGGCAACGGGGATGCCGCGCGTGTGTGGCTCGACGCCCACACACTTGACGCGACGCCGCGCTGGACGGCTCGTCCCCAAACGAGCGAAACGGCGCTGCGTTCCTGCCACAGCAAGTCGTGGATGGACATCCGGGCCTTGTCCGGAGAAGGCAGAATCTTCCAGGAGAACGCCATGGTCGGTGTCCTCCCTCTGAACATGCCTTCGTGGGGCGATTCGTTGGTGGTGCAGCTCGGGATGGATGACGGAGTGCGAAGCACCACAGAATTGCGGGCCGACGAGAGCGGCACGCGCCGCCTGTCCGGAAAGCGCGTCGTTGAACAAGTCCGCGTGGTGAAGG
>JBDQOS010000014.1:0-22210 GCA_040261075.1 Flavobacteriales bacterium | reverse complement strand
CTTCCATCTCGGGCAACGTGGCCATTCTTTGGCAGTCGTACGCCGAGGACTCCTTGATTGGCGCAGTTGTTCCGCCAGCCCAAACCGGGTACAATGCCTTCGCCAATTTGCGCTACAACCAAGGCAACTTCAGTGCCGGCGTTCGGTACGAGAGCTACCTCAACGCGCTCCTCGGGTTTCCCGGACGCTTCAAAGGCAGCGGGCTCGGGTACCGGTTCGCGCGTTACGCCGACCCCGACAAGGGTGTTGACGTCACGGTGGGCAACTTCTACGACCAATTCGGGAGCGGGCTCGTGTTCCGTTCCTACGAGGAACGGCTTCTCGGCATCGACAACGCCATGGACGGGTTTCGGGTGATTCTCAAGCCCCTTGACGGCATCCAGGTGAAGTTGATTTACGGCAAGCAGCGCTTTGATTTTGAGGACGGTCTCGTGAACGGACCCGGCGTGGTTCGAGCTGTGGACCTCGAATCCGACCTCAACGCGCTTTTGGCGGGATGGGCGGAGAAAAAAACCAAAGTCTCGCTGGGCGGAAGTTTCGTCAGCAAATTCCAGCCGGGCACGTCGTTCAACGTGGACAGCCTTGTGCTTGCCATGCCCCAAAACGTCGGATCCTGGTCCGCCCGACTGAACCTCCTGCGCAAAGGATGGACGGCCGGGGTGGAGTACGCCGGGAAGATCAACGACCCCAGCGCCGACAACGGCTTCACGTACCGGAACGGGGAGGCCTTTTTGGCAACGTTGGGGTACAGCCAAAAAGGCCTAGGGGTCCTGCTCACCGCCAAAATGGTGGACAACATGAGCTACCGCTCGGACCGCGACTTGCGGTTGTTTGACCTTCCCATCAACTACATCCCTGCCGTCACGCAACAGCACACCTACAACCTCGCCGCCACGCTGTACCCCTACGCCACGGTCATCACCGGGGAGACCAGCGCAAGCGCCGAAGTGTTCTACACGATTCCGAAAGGGAGCAGGCTCGGAGGCAAATACGGCACCAAACTCAGCGCCAGTTTTGCCGCGGCTAACAGCCTCGACACAACCCACTACGCCAGCGACCAAGTGGAAAGCGTGATCTACGGATACGAACGGAACAGTTGGGGGCCGGGCGACGAGCTCTACGTTCGCGACTTCAACTTCACCGCGAGCCGCAAATTGAACAAGACTTGGAAGGTGAAGTACGCCTTCTATCACTTCGACTTCAACACCCTCACCACGCCGGTGACCACGGACTACAAGGGCATTGTCAACGCCAACATTCACGTGCTCGAAACGCAATGGAAGGTCAAGCCCAAGCAAAGTCTGCGCACGGAGTTCCAGGGCTTGTGGGTCGGGGAAGATGCGGAGCACCCTGGAGACCTGCAAGACAAGGGCCATTGGGCAACCGTGTTGGCTGAATACACGTGGAGTCCCCATTGGTTTGCAAGCGTTCTCGACCAGTACAACTTCGGCAACAACGATCCCGAGAAACGCGTGCATTACGTCTACGCGGCTGCCGGCTACATCAACGGCCCACACCGCCTGAGCCTAGGCTACGGAAAACGACGCGAGGGAATCTTTTGCGTGGGCGGCGTGTGCCGCGCGGTCCCGGCTTCCAACGGCTTCGAAATGACCTTCACGAGCAGTTTTTGAAGCATGCAACCCGATTTGACTTATTTTCGTCCGTCATCTGTGAGAAATTTAGAATTCTGAAATTGAATCCAAAACCAAACCTTATGAAGCAATTCTTCTCTCTCGTGGCTGCGGCCGCGATCTCGTTTGGAGCTTTCGCGCAGTTGCCTGACGGCAGCACAGCTCCAGACTTCACCGCCACCGACATCAACGGCGTCGAGCACAACCTCCAGTCGTACCTTGACCAAGGCATGACGGTCATCCTCGACTTCAGCGCCACGTGGTGCGGCCCATGCTGGAACTACCACAACACCCACATCATGCGTGACTTGTACGACACCTTTGGTCCTGACGGAACGGGTGATTTGATGGTCTTCCACATGGAAGCCGACGACACCACGACCCAAGCTGATTTGGAAGGTACAGGTACGGCTACGGCTGGTGACTGGATTACCGGCACCACCTACCCCATCGTCGACAACGCAGGAAGCATCTTCGACGACTACGCCGGAGCGTACTACCCCACCATCTACACCGTCTGCCCTGACGGCATCTTGGTAGAATCCGGCCAAGTCAGCTTCGATGCTCACGTTGCAATTGCCTTCCAAGACTGCGAAAACACCATCACTGGCCCAGCACCTTTGTGCAGCTACAACGGTGCAACTGCGTCTTGCGGCGGTGCAGCATGGACGGCTTCGACCGAAATGTCCAACCTCGGTTCAGACAACGTGACGGCAGCGACGTTCGAAGTGACGTTGAACGGCAACTCAAACATCGTGAACTGGACGGGAGACCTCGCTTCTGGAGGCACCGTGACCGTCGACTTGGGTGAATACACCGAGGTGGGCGACCTCAACGTCTCGTTGATGGAAGTAAACGCGGAAACTTGGTCCGCAAGCGAAGACGTGACCGTCATCGGTTCAGTCGAAAGCACGACCTACGTGCAGGTTCGCATCACGACCGACAACTGGCCTGGTGAAACCGGCTGGACCATCAACGACGACATGGGCAACACAATTGCATCTGTGGCTGTCGGGGCGCTCGGCGAAGCTGACACAGAATTCACTTGGGACGTGGGATTGGGCGACCTCGGTTGCTACACGTTCACCATGTACGACGCTTACGGCGACGGCTTGAACGCCTCTCAGTGGGGCAACTTCCAAGACGGAACAGCCGGTGTGTACAGCATGGACGGCGAAATGGAAATGGGCGTGGTGTGGGAATACGACGGTGCCTCTGGCATCGAATTCTCTGAAGCCAACGCTGGAATGGAAGCCGCTACGGTGGCTGGCATCGAAGAAGGTGCGTTGTCCTCTACAGTGAACCTCTTCCCCAACCCGACCAACGGTGTGGCCAACGTGGAATTCAACACCAAGGCGGCCGGCATGGCGACCTTGGAGGTGTTCAACCTCATCGGCGAGCGCGTAGCGTTTGAAACCCTCGGCAACTTGCCTGCAGGTTTGAACCGCGCCAACCTCGACCTCTCCTCTGTGGAAGCCGGCATCTACCTCGTGAACTTGAACGCAGGTGGCGAAACCACCACGATGCGCATCACGAAGCAGTAATTCAGGCCTCGTCAAACGAATTGGAATCCGCGTGACCCTTGGGGTTGCGCGGATTTTTTTGTTCTTACTTTGCGTTGTGAGGTATCTTGGGGCCTCGACGTCAGGCTCGCTGGCTTGCGTTCAACAAACCTGCAATTCGCATGAAACATCTCCTAGCCTCCCTGTCGCTCTTGTGCGCCTTTCACGTCACCTGGGCACAGTTGCCTGACGGCAGCATTGCCCCCGATTGGACCGCCACGGACCTTGACGGAAACGAGCACAACTTGTACGCCCTGCTCGATTCGGGGTACCAAGTCATCATTGATTTCTCGGCGACGTGGTGCGGCCCGTGTTGGAACTACCACACAAGCGGTGTTTTGGAGACTTTGCACGAACTGTACGGCCCAGACGGCACCAACGAACTGCGGGTGTTTTTCATCGAAGGAGACGACTCGACCACGCAAGCAGATTTGGAAGGAACGGGAACCTCCACTGCGGGAGACTGGATCACAGGAACGCATTACCCCATCATCGACAACGGGGGAAACATTTTTGACCTGTACGAATGCACGTACTACCCCACCATCTACACGGTGTGTCCCAACAAGATTTTGACTCAATCGGGTCAAGGAACGGTGCAAGCCCATGAAAACGTGCTGAATTCCGCGAGCTGCCTCCCTGCCACGTCGTCCAACGACCCGCTTTTGATGGATTACGTTGGAGATGCCTCGACGTGCGGAGACAACCCGGCCTCGTTGGCCATTCGGATGATGAACCAAGGATTGGACACGTTGACGGCTTGCACCATTCAAGTTTCCAAATTGCTTCCGTTCAACCAAACCGAAGTGATTGGAAGTGAGGAGTGGGAAGGCTCGCTGGCGACCTACGAGTTCACGACGGTGCCGCTGATCGACGTCGTTTTGGAGAACACCACAACGTACGTGTTTGACGTCATTTCGGAGGACGACAACGACGGCAACAACCAAACCCAAGGCACCGTCGCAGGAAGCGAGGTAACCACCAACAACTTGGAGATTCGGGTCAAGACCGACATGGCCCCCGGAGAGCTGGGGTGGAATTTGACGGACTACGACGGCAACGTGGTTGCCGAGGTGGCGCCGGGGACGGAAATGACGGCGGGCGTTACGGAATACGTTTGGGACGTCACGCTGCCCGCCTTGGGTTGTTACACCCTGACGCTGGTCGACGAAGGCGGAAACGGGTTCATCGGCGGTGCGACGTCGATGGCAGGTGTGGGGTTCTTGGTCGTGAACAGCATGGACGGCGAGGTGCTCGTCGACGAAGACGTGTTCTTCCAGGAGATTGACGAATTCGCGGAGGTGGAGTTCCAACTCGAGGTGGCGAGCGTCTCAGGCGTGGCTGAACTCGCCCGCACCCAACCTGCCGCGATTTTCCCGAACCCCAGCACGGGAGCCTGTGCCCTTGAATTGGGGATGACCCGAGCGGGCGACGTGCACGTGGAGGTGTACTCCGTCGCAGGAAAATTGGTCGAGCGCGTGTCGATGGGACGACTCGCTGCGGGTGAACACCGTCGCGAACTCGGATTGGAGGCGCTGGAAGCCGGGACGTACGTGGTTCACGTTCGGACCGAAGAAGGTGTGCAGTCCTTGACTCTGATTCGTCAATGATGCGCGTGCGAGCATGGGCGGCTTGGGGTGTCGCCGTGGCGATGTGGGGCCTCACGTCGTGCGACGTGTACGACGACCCCGTCATTGGGGTGATTGCCCCGTGCGACGAATCGGAAGCTCCTGAATTCGAAGCGCTGACCTCGGACATTCAGCGCATCCTGGTGGAAGATTTTACTGCGCACCAATGCGGGAACTGCCCGCCTGCGGCCGTCAAAACAGCGACGTACGCCGCAGAGCATCCCGGTCAAGTGGTGCCCCTGGCCGTGCATGCTGGCGAACTCGCGAGCACCAACGCGGACTACCCCACGGACTGGACGTGCGACGAAAGTGACGTGTTTTGGGACGACTTGGAATTCCAGGTCAATCCTGTAGGACGCGTTAACCGCTTGGAAACCGAGACGAGCATCTTGCTTTTGGACCAATGGGACGCCGCGGTCGAAGCACTTCTAAATGCGTCTCCCGACGCCGGGCTTCAAATGGTGGTGGAGTACGACGAAGCGTTGGGCAAGTTGGGCATCCACGTGCATACGACGTGGTTTGAGGCTGTGGAAGGGCCGGTGCGTTTGGCCTTGCTGGTTTCAGAAAACCACTTGGTGGGGCCGCAACTCTACTACAACAACCCTGCGGGGTCGGAATACGTCGAAGACTACGAGCACGAACACATGCTGCGCGGGAGCGTGACGGGTGCCAAAGGGCTCGTGGTTGCGGAAAATCCGGTGGCCGGCGAGACCTTGCAGCAATGCTACGCCTTCACGTGGAACGCGAACTGGGATGCCGGCAACAGCGACCTGGTGGCCGTGCTGACCCGAGCCAACGGCAGCGTCATCCAAACCCTGTCGGTTCCTGTCACCGAATGAGCTTCTTGGGTCGTTGCGTGGCGGGGATCTTGGTCCAGGCTTGCCTGACGGGCGCGATTTGGGGGCAGTCTGAGGCGGGTCCTTGGATGTTCAACGGCGGCTACACCCTGGGTGTCACGGCCGCGCAAGTGCGGGGGGACGGCATCGAGGGGTTCAACAAAATGGGGTTCCATGCCGGTGCGGTCGTGGAGGTGCGGCAGTTCCGTGATTTGGGCTTCCAGGTTGGGATTCTGTACAACCAGAAGGGGAGCCGCAAAGTCCAAAACCCCAAAATCGACGACTACACCAATTGGGGCTACAAATTCACGTACGTCGACGTTCCGATTGCCGCCGTGTACGACTTCCAAGATGGCTTTACGTTCGGGACGGGGTTGCAGCCCGGCGTGTTGATTGGGGCCTACGAAGACGGACTCGCCAGCGGGGTGTCGGACGGCGTTTGGGAGCCCACAACCCTGCCCATTCGGAGTTGGGAACTGAGCTGGGTGGTCTGGGTGGGCATGCGGTCCGGCGAGACGGGGGAATGGTTCTTGCGCCACACGCAAAGTTTGCCCGGCATCGTGCCCAAGCCCGACGTCGTCAACCCCAACGTGCGTTGGGACGACCGCATGCAAAACCTGACCATGCAGGTCGGGTACACCAAGGTGCTCCGTGCTTGGAGCGACCGCTGACCGCCTGGGGTGAGGACAACTTTGTGCGGGTCAGTCTTCGGTGTGCTTCACGCCTTCAAGCACGCCCTGAAACGTGACCTCCAGCATGGCCGCTTCTTCTTGCAGGGCTTGCCATGGTCCGTCCATCAATTCGCGCACTTCGACCTCCACCTTGTCAATTGCCGTCCGAGCGATTTCAAGCTTGCGCTTGTCATTCGCCGTGGCACCTTCGTTCAAATTGGGCATGGCGTCGTACACCAGGCCCATGACACGGACCGTGACGTGGTCGTACCCGACGAAGTCCTTCGGCGTCCAGAGCATGTCGTGCACCGCCGTGATGCCCTTGCCCAGCTCGCTCTGGAGTGAATCGAGTGTGGTGGTCGTGGAATCGCTCAGGTGTGCCCAAACGGAGCCCATGGCATCCATGGCCGCATCCGCCACCGCAAGTTCCTGCATCAAGTCCGCCAAGCGTTCTACTTCGCTGTACACCTCCAAGGTGTGCGCCCATCCAGCCTCGTAGGTGCCTCGATCGAATTCCTTTCGAGGATCGTGCGCCACGGTGAGGGCCATGGTGTCCACGTGGTCCCCAAGGGTCATGATCGCGTAGTAGGTGCCAGGAGCGACGCTCACGCCTCCCCCGACTGGCTCGTCCGAGGTTTCCAAGTCGCGGCTTGGCCAACGGACACCGTCCGTGTCTCCGCGCCACGAGAAGGATTGCCATCCGCCTTCCACTTCGCGGCTCATGCGGCGAAGGGTGTCGCCCTGTTCGTTGAGAATGACCACGTCCATTTCTGGATGCGCTTCCGCCGTGTCCGCTTGAATGTACAGATGGCCGTGCGCGCTTCGCTGTCGGTTCTCCCCTTCCCACACGTGGTCGGCCATGAAGCGAGAGCCCGCCGGACGAGGACGTGGGACTTGGTAACCGGTGGTCGCCTCAAATGTGCGGAACGTGGCGTTGAGAACCCCCGCTCCTTCGTTTGCCAAGGCTCGCAAGGGGCTCAAATCTTCGATGACGTACGCCGCACGCCCAAATGTTCCCAACACGAGGTCTCCTTCGCGTTCTTGAATGACCATGTCACGAACCGGGACTGCCGGCACGTCGTGTTTCCACCGGCGCCAATTCACGCCGCGGTCCACGCTGAAATACAGGCCCTCTTCCGTGCCGAGAAACAGCAAGTCGGCCGCCACAGGGTCTTGAACCACGCACTGCGCGTGGGCAGGAACGTCCTCTCCGTACACGAGGCGCTTCCAAGATTTGCCCCCGTCCGTGGTGCGGTAGAGGTAGGGCTCCCAGTCGTTGCGGCGGTAGTTGTTGGCCACCACGTACACCTCGTCCGGGTTGTGGCTGCTGAGATGAATAAAAGGAATCCAGGACCCGCTGGGCAGGCCTTTCAATTTCGCGCTGTGGTCGGTCCACGTCGCGCCGCGATCCTTCGTGTGCTGAAGCCGTCCGTCGTCCGTTCCAACCCAAATCTCGTTGGGACGCTCCGCAGACGGCGCAATGCACAAAATCGTGCAGTGGTTCTCCGCCTTGGTCGCGTCGATGGTGAGACCGCCGCTGGTGGCCTGTTCGAGCTTGGCGGGGTCGTTCGTCGTGAGGTCCGGGCTCAGGGTTTCCCAAGTACGTCCTCGGTCCGGGCTGTAATGCACCCGCTGGGAACCGTAATACACGCCGTCGCGGTCGTTGGGATCCAGAGCTAGGGCCGCGTTCCACGCGAAGCGCAGGTCCGTCGTGTCGGGCGAAGCGGGCTGGATGCCGACCGAGCCGAGGGTGGCGAGGTCGACGCGGTTGAGGGCGCCGCCCTGGTACATCGCGTAGACGTCCCCGTCGCAGGTAGGTTGAACGTCAAATCCGTCTCCGAACAGAACTTCCTGCCAATCTTCGTTCCGGATGCCGCCCGCATGCCAAACCGCCGACGGCCCAACCCACGAACCGTTGTCCTGCATGCCCCCGTACACGTTGTAGGGGACCGCGTCGTCGACCGCAATGTGGTAGAATTGACCGACCGGGAGGTTGTTGACGAAGGTCCAATTGTCCCCGCCGTCCCGGCTGATGTTCAGCCCGCCGTCGTTCCCGTTGATGAGGTAGTCGGGGTCGGAAGGGTGGATGTACAGCGCGTGGTGGTCGGGGTGAACGCCGCTGTAAGGCAAGATGATGTCAAACGAACGGCCGCCGTCCGTCGATTTGGAGACCATGCTCCACAAGCTGTACACGTGGTCTTCGTTGGTGGGGTCGCAGTGGATCTCGGCGTAGTAAAACGGGCGGTTTCCCACGTCGCTGTCGGTGGTGCGCCGGCTGAAGGTTCGGCCGCCGTCGTCGCTGCGGTACAAGGCGTAGTCCTTGGATTCGACCAAGGCGTAGACCACGTCGGGGTTGGCCGCGCTCATGGCCAAACCCATCCGCCCCAACTCCCCCTCCGGCAAGCCGTCCTCGTCGGTGCGCTGGACCCAATTCGCGCCGCCGTCGTGCGTCACGTACAGACCGCTGCCCTCGCCGCCGCTTTGGAAGGTCCAGGGCTGGCGTCGGAAGGACCACATGGCCGCGAAAAGCTTGTCCGGGTTGGAAGGGTCCATGACCAGTTCGCCGCAGCCCGTGCGCTCGTCCACACTCAGGATGTGATTCCACGTGGCGCCACCGTCCGTCGTTTTGTACACACCCCGGGCCGGGCTGTCCCCCCAGGCAGACCCCGTCGCCGCGACGTACACCGTGTTGGGGTCGCGGGGGTGAACCAGGATTCGGTGGATGTTTCGCGTTTCCGCGAGGCCCATGAAGTCCCACGACGCGCCGCCGTCCAAACTGCGGAACAGGCCGCGCCCGCTCGTGTGGCTGTTGCGGGGGTTCCCCTCGCCCGTGCCGACCCACACGAGGTCCGGGTTGAGCGGGCTGAGGGCGACCGCGCCGATGCTTTGGGTGGGCTGGTCGTCAAAGATGGGTTCCCACGTGACCCCGGCGCTCGTGCTCTTCCACAGCCCGCCCGAGGCCGTGCCGACGTAAACCACCTCGGGCGCGTCGTGGGGAACCGCAATCGCCGTCACGCGGCCGCTCATCGTGCCAGGCCCGATGTGGCGTACGTTCAGCGCTTCGACGAGCGCTTCGACAGGGTCTTCGGTGTCGGCAGCGTTGGCGGTGGTTTGGGCCACACTCACCCAAGGCAGAAAAGCCAAAGAGATCGCAGCAACCTTCGCGACAAAAGTCTTGGTGGAAAGGAAGTTCATCATGGTCGAATGTTCAGGGATTGGTCGTGCCTCAGGGGCACGGTGAAGCTCAACCCGAAGGCCTTGCCCGTCACGCTGCCTTCCGCCACAAACGGGACTTCGGCGCCACGCAACAAATTCATCAAGTCGTTCTTCAGCACGCGGCCCAAGGCCCCGTCCCGTGTGGCGACACGCAGCGGCACCGTGGCTTGGGCGTCGGGGCGGATGATTTGGTCTTCCACCAAGGTCACGTCCCCCACCACCTCTTGGTTCACGTAGAGCTTCACGTCTGCCCGGGTCACCGTCACGGCGTACGGGTTGGGGTTGTACACGTCCACGTCCATGCGGGCTTGCATTCCGTCGAGCGAGAGACGCAATTCGGAAAAGTCCTCCACCGCCAGGACCTCCAAGTCCTGGTAAATGCATCCCGTCAGGCAGAACATCGCCGCCGCGAGAACGACCCAAGTTGCCAAGGTTTTACGCATGCCGCACCGCGAATTCCGCGTGGAAATGTGGGATGGTCTCGATGCCCTTGAAGTAGTTGAAGAGGCCGTAGTGCTCGTTGGGGCTGTGGATGGCGTCCGAGTCCAACCCAAATCCCATCAACACCGTCTTCAACCCAAGGATCTGCTCGAAGCTCGCCACGATCGGGATGCTTCCGCCGCTGCGGACCGGCACGGGAACCTTGCCGTACGTCTTCTCCATCGCCGCGGACGCCGCTTGGTAAGCCGCGCTGTCCGTCGGCGTCACTGCGGGCTGGCCGCCGTGCATCGCCGTCACCTTGAGCTTGCAACTCGCCGGGGCGATGGACTTGAAGTGGGCCTCAAACTTCGCCGTGATGTCGTCCGGATCTTGGTTGGGGACCAGGCGCATGGAGATCTTGGCATACGCCTTTGAGGCGATGACGGTCTTGGCCCCTTCTCCCGTGTATCCACCCCAAATCCCGTTGACGTCCAACGTCGGCCGGATGCTCATTCGCTCCGGGGCGCTGTAGCCTGCTTCGCCTTCCACGGCGCCGATTTCGATGCTTTTCTTGTACGCTTCCTCGCTGAACGGGGCCTCGGCCATGGCCGCGCGCTCTTCTGCGCTGAGCTCCACCACGTCGTCGTAAAACCCGTCCACCGTGATGTGCTGGTGTTCGTCCTTGAGGGACGCGATCATCTCGCAGAGGATGTTGATGGGGTTGGGTGCGGCCCCGCCGTACAGGCCGCTGTGCAAGTCGCGGTTGGGCCCAGTCACTTCCACCTCCACGTAGCTCAAACCGCGCAGGCCCGTCGTAATCGACGGCACGTCGTTCGCGATGATGCCCGTATCGCTGACGAGCACAACGTCCGCCGCGAGGCGCTCGCGATTCGCTTCGAGGAAATCTTCAAGGTGAACCGACCCCACTTCCTCCTCGCCTTCAATCATGAACTTGACGTTGCACGGCACTTGGCCCGTCGCCACCATGGCTTCGAACGCCTTGACGTGCATGAAGAATTGACCCTTGTCGTCGCACGCCCCGCGGGCGAAAATCGCGCCTTCAGGGTGCAGTTCGGTCTTCTTGATGACCGGCTCAAACGCGGGGCTGTCCCACAGGTCGATGGGATCCGCCGGCTGCACGTCGTAATGGCCGTACACCAACACCGTCGGCTTGGTGGGATCCACCAACTTCTCGCCGTACACCACGGGGTAACCGTGGGTTGGAACCACTTCCACGTTGTCCGCCCCTGCCTTGCGCAAGTGCTCAGCAACCACCTCCGCGCACTTCATGGTGTCGTCCGCGTAGGCGGGGTCAGCTGAAATGCTTGGGATTCGCAACAGCTCAAGCAACTCGTCAAGCATCCGATCTCGATGCTGGTTCATGTATTCATTCACGTCCATGCTTCGAAGGTACAACCTCGGTCTGCGCCCGCGTATCTTCGTGGCCGTCTACGTTCACCTGCACCGATGAGCACCTCCAACCTCCCGCGGTTCAATGACACCGCTCAGGCCTTTCAACACCTCACTGACGGCGAATTGCGCCGAGCTGTTGCCCTGTTTTCGTTGATTGGAAAGCCCTGGCTCGTGAACGTCGGGAGCGCATTCGCCAACGTGGCGCTTGCCCTGCGAATCCCTCTCGGGTGGGCCGTTCGTCCGACCGTCTACGCGCACTTCTGCGGAGGCGAGTCCATCGACGATTCCGAAGAAACCATGGCGAAGTTGGCGGCCCACAACGTCCGCACCATCCTCGACTACAGCGCCGAGGGCCAAACCGCCGAGGCCGACCTCGACGCCACGTGCAGCGAGGTCCTGGCCACCATTCACGCGGCGGACGGCGACGCCCGCCACGCCTTTGCCGTGTTCAAGGTGAGCGGCTTGTCGTCGAATGCCCTGCTCGAAAAGGTGGGAAATGCGCTGGCGGGCGGAGCGGCCCTGAGCCGGGACGACGAAGCCGCGTGGGAGCGCGTCCAACGGCGCGTCCGTACGCTTTGCGAAGCCACGGCCGCGGCCGGTGGACGCATCCTCATCGACGCGGAAGAATCGTGGATTCAAGACGCCATCGACGCCCTGGCCGAAGACATGATGTCGGACTACAACCGCGAGCAGGTCGTGGTGTACACGACGGCCCAGATGTACCGACACGACCGGCTGGCCTACCTCCGTGGAATGGCCGAGCGGGCGGAAGAAGGCGGGTACGCCTGCGGGGTGAAGTTGGTGCGCGGGGCGTACATGGAAAAGGAACGCGAACGGGCCGAGAAGCGCGGTTACCCCTCCCCAATTCAGCCTGACAAGGCGAGCACCGACCGAGATTTCGACGACGCGGTGGCGTGGGTGTTGGATCGCCTGGAGCAGGTGCACTTGGTGGCGGGAAGCCACAACGAAGCAAGCAACTTGCGGTTGTGCAAGCTGATGGCGGAACGTGGTTTGGCGCCCGGGGATGCGCGAGTGGCGTTTGCGCAGCTTTTGGGCATGAGCGACCCCATCACCTTCAACCTCGCGGCACACGGGTACAACGTGGCCAAATACGTGCCCTACGGCCCCATCCGCGAAGCCATCCCGTACCTCATTCGCCGTGCCCAAGAGAACACCTCCGTTGCGGGCCAAACCTCGCGCGAACTCGAACTCCTGAAACGGGAACAAAGCCGTCGAAACTCGGCATAAATGCCGCATATTCGGAGCATGAGTCACGCTCCTCAATCTACCAAGTCCGGCCTGCCTCCCGGCACGTTGGTGCACGTGGGCGAAGCACGCCCGGACCAGCCCCGCATCACCTTAACAGCCTACGGCCCGGACTCCCATCGCGCGGCCGTCCTCGACGGTTGGAGCGACGTCGAGGCCTCTTGGGGCGACGAGCCCGTGCGTTGGATCAACGTCGACGGCGTGCACGTGCCTGAACTGGTGCGCCAAGCCGGCACCCGGCTCGGCCTCCATGCACTGCACCTCGAGGACGTCATGAACACCCGTCACCGACCGACGTTCGCGCCTCTGGAGGACGGCGGTTTCGTGATGATCCTCAAAATGGTGGGCATGAACAAGAAGCTGAAGCGCCTCGTCGTGGAGCAACTCACCGTGGCCGTCCAAGGCAACGCCGTGTTGTCGTTTCAAGAACAGCGCGGAGACGTCTTTGACGGGTTGCGCGAGCGGTTGGCTGCCGGGGGCGGGAACACGCGGGGTCGGGGGGCCGAATATTTGGCCTACCGATTGGTCGACACCGTCGTGGACCAATCCTATTTCGTGACGGACCACCTGATGGATTCGGCCGAAGCACTGGAGGAGCGCATCCTGAAAAACGCCGACGCGGAAGGCCTTCAAGAACTGCAAAAGCTCAAGAAAATGCTCGCCCAACTTCGGCGGGCCACCACCCCGCTTCGGGAGGCCGTGGCACAGCTGCTGAAAGATCCTCCGGCGCTTGTGGAGGCCGAGACACGAAAGCACTGGCACGACGTCCACGACCACCTCATCCAAATCCACGACCACATCGACTCCCTTCGCGACACCCTCGGAGGGCTGATGGACCTGCACGCGAACGGCGTCAACCAACGCACCAACCAAGTCATGCAGCTCATGACCATGGTGGCCACGATTTTCATTCCTCTGACGTTCATCGCGGGTGTGTACGGCATGAACTTCGACCACATCCCGGAGCTGCATTGGAAGTACGGCTACGCCATGGTTTGGGCCGCGATGGTGGCGGTGGCCGGCGGCATGTTCGTGCTGTTTCGGCGCAAGGGCTGGATCTGAGCCCCAACCCCTCGCCGCTTCGCGCGCCGTCAGAAGTTCACCGTCACGCCCATCCGGAACGCGCGGGGCATCCCCGGACGCACCCCGTAGGGTCGGCGGGCCACGACGTACGTGTCGTCAAGGAGATTCGTGGCGCCCAAGAACCACTCGAGCTGATCTTCAGCACGCCACCGGATGCCCGCATCCAAGATGGCCATCGCGTCGGTGCTTTGCTCCGGGTCGACCTCGCCTTGGCCGGCGACCGTGCGCATGGCCGACATCCCACGAAGGTTGGTATCGAAGCTCCACTTGGGCGCCTCCCAGCTCGCAGCTACGCTCCACTGATGCGGGGCGAGGTACGGCAATGCATCCCCCACTTCCACTTCCCCCCAAGGCCCAAACTCGCTGTCAAAAGCCTGGGTGAAAACGGCCTCGGTGAAGGTGTAGCTCACCCGAACCGGAAGGTGAAACTTGCCGTCCGGGAAGAAGGCGCTCGCTCCGGTCAGCTCCAGCACGTCGCCCACCGCTTCGAATTCCACGCCGCGAGCGCGTGAAGACCCGCCGTTGAATTGGTCTCCCGACCCCGTTCCGCCGTTGGCCGTCAAGTCGGCCCCCAACAAGTTGATGTGGTCGCTGTGGAACAGGGTGATTTGGCCGCTCAGGACGCGTGTGCTCAACCGTGAGCCCACCTCGAGGTTGGTGCTGAATTCGGCCTCGGTCTCCGGCGCGGAACCCGGAGGCACGAACCCGCGGTGCACCCCCGCAAACGCGGTCCACAGGCCAGGCACCACGTCCACGTGCGCGCCGAGTCCGGGCAGCCACACGACCACCTCATTGGTGCGCTCTGTCCCGCCCGAAGCCCGGCTCAAGTCGCTTCCGTAGTCCACGCGCGACAAGTCGATGCGCTCGTGGCGCACCCCGGGCGTAAACGTCCACGCCCCACAGTGCAGGGCCGCTCTGACGTGCCCGGCCAGCGCGCGCGCCGACTCCACGCGGTTCGACGCGGAACCGGAGTCTCCGGTTGCAATCAAGGCCATCGTGCCGTCGTTCATCGCGTAGCGGTCGCGCCACTCGAAACGGTCCATGAAATCTTCGTGCGCACGAACCCCGTACGTCAAACGGTGCTGGGCCGTCCCTCCGAAGGACCAACGGCCGCGGTGCTGAACCCCACGCGCACCGTAGCCGCGGTTGTTCGCCTTGACATCCAGGCCGGCACCGTCAGGCGTGGTCCCTCCGCGCAACCAATCCAGCGCGTCAACCAACGCGGGGTCCTCGAGGACGTCCGCCAACTTCAGCGTCGTTCCTGTCGTGTCCACCACGCGGTCAAGCTTGTACCAGTTCCGGACAAACGACGTCCGGTAAGCCTCGGTGGTCATGGACCAGCGCGGCGTCGGATTGAATTCGTGCCCCACCACGGCATGGGTGTGGCCCGTCGTCATGAGGTCGTTCGCCGAGGCAGAGTAACGGCGGAACGGCGTGGCCTCGTAGTCGGCTTGGGCGAGGCCGAGGTAGGTCTCGCGGGACGACTCGTCCGACGTCGTGCCTTTGGCCCGAACCACGTGCCGGCCGGAGGTTGAGGTCCACTGGAGTTTGGTGACAAGGTCCGCTTTTTCGAAGCCCGTGTCGCCGCCCCCGTCCAGTTGCTTGAAGCCCGCGCTGCCAAGGTGCATCCATTCCGCGCTGTAGCCCCACTGGCCGTGGGTGCCGCCGACAAAAGCGTGCATTTGCTGGTTGCGGAAGCTGCCGGATTCGAGGCGAACGCGCCCTGCCAACGCGGCGGTGGGGATTTTGGTGGAGACGAGGTTGATGGCGCCACCGGCGGTTTGGGGACCGAAGGCGATTTGGCTTCCCCCCTTGCGTACTTCCACGCTCTCCATGCGAGCCATCATTGGGAAGTAATAGGCGGACGGTGCGGCGTAGGGAGCCGGGGCCATCAGGACCCCGTCCTCCATGAGCGTGACGCGCGCCGAGCGGTCGGTGCCGGAGCCACGCATCCCGATGTTGGGACGCAACCCAAACCCGTCCTCTTGGACCAAGTTTAACCCTGCCAGCGCGTGAAGCGTGCGGATGGGGTCGGCGTACGCCAGAGTGCGAAGGGCCTTGGACGACAAACGCTGCATGGATCCTGGAACTTCACTCGCGTCGAGCGAACCCGCAGCCAAGCCCACGCTGCCGACTTCGGCCTCGGGCAGGGCATGCCACATTTGGGTCATCACGTCCAAGCTGTCCTCGGACAAGAACATTCCCTCCTCCCTGGAATAAGCGTCTTGGGCAACCGACAAGGAGGCCGAGGCGACCGCGACCGCGAAGCAGAAAACACGAATGAACGAGGGAGAAATCATGTTGCGAAAACGTGCCGCAAAGTTGGGACGCAGCACGCGCCCCAAGCCTCCCCCAAACAGGGTAATTTGGAATCGGTCTAAATAAACTTTTCCACTCGAGCGTGCCTCACAACGGCACCACAACCTCTGTCGTCACCCCAAAAATCCCGAACCCGTCCGGGATGTTCCCTTGGATGCTCGTCGGCTCAGCGAAGGGGTTGTCAAGGGCACCGTAGTACGCATCCACGCTTCTGAAGTGGTTGGCAAGGGCGGCCGTGGGTCGACGGACGCGGATGCGCATTTCGCCTTCAATGGGGTAGTCCGAAGACCCCGCGTACGACTCGAGCACGAGGTTGGCCAACGACACGTTGTCCTCGCCGCTGTCCGTCGCCAAGAGGCAAGCGCATCCTGAATTGTATTCCATTCGGGGATCCGGGAAAGCGGGGTTGGCCATGTTGTACCACTGCGCGCCTTCAAACACTTCTTTGACCTCCACGGAAATCATGTAGTCGTCTCGTACCCCCGGACGGTTTTCAAAGTCCAACGTCACGCGGTGGTTGTAGTACACGTAGCCCCAGCCCTCGTCCACCGAATCGGCGTACGCCTCAAACACGTAGTCGAACACCGGTTCTTCAGGGACCTCTTCGGTCACCACAAGCGGCTCGAAGGTGGGGGACGCGTCCACCACAAGCGCAAGCGCTCCGTGCTGAATTCCGAGCGGCTCGTCGAGGTTGATCTTCATCAAGGGACCGGAATACCACGAATTCCAAGGGTCAGGGTCGGCCCAATTCGTCGAGTCACCTTGCACAAGAACCGTGCTGCCCTGCATCAGGGCGACCGCGGCGTGCTTCAGGGGCACGCTTCCCGAAGTGTCCGTGACGCCCGCGGATTGGTACACCGTCGCGTACACGACTGTGTCGCCAGGCGAGACGAACATGGTCACGGCCAGGCGCGGCTCGTGTTCCGGGAATTCAATGACGTTGACGACGCCCTCCTGGAGTTTCTCGCAGGACGGCAAGGTCACTGCAACGGCCGCGGCCACAGCAACGACGGCCTTCTTGGGGCGGCGGGACACACCGCGAAGGGAGGTCAGAAATGGAAACGCCATGCGATGGAGGGGATGATGGGGAACAAGCCGTATTCGCGGATGACACGGGTGCCGTCGGCCTCAGTTTCAGCCAGGGCGAAGAACGGGTTGAGGTTGTTGTACACGTTGTACGCACTGAAAATCAAAGCGCGGTTGCCATCCGTGCCGGGTTTGACCCGAGTCAGGCTGACGTCCATGCGGTGGTAGGGGCTGAGGCGGTAGGCGTTGCGATCGCTCGGCACCTCCCACGCCGGCGCGTTGGGGTACTCGTACGTCAAGCCGTTGAACACCGACTCGGTCAGGGTCACCGCCCTGCCTGTGCCGTACACCCACGTCACCGCCCCCGACCACATGTCATTGAATTCCTGCGTCAAGACCACACTCACGTCATGACGGCGGTCGTACGTGAAGGGAAACCACTCGCCGCTGTTGAGGTCGTCGAATTGGCGGTTGCTCCAGCTGAGTGTGTACCCGATCCAGCCGGAGGTGCGCCCGTATTTTTTTTGGACCAAGGCCTCCAAGCCGTAGCTGTTTCCGATGCCCTGCGTGACTTGGCTTTCCCAATTGCCCTCGAGATCGGCGAGGAACCCGCCACCTTCCTTGTAGCTCAACAGGCCGTCCATGCCTTTGTAATACCCCTCCAGACTCAGCTCCACGGCGCCGTCTACCACCGAAGTCGCGAGGCCTGCAGCCACCTGCCAACTCTGCTGGGGACGGATGTTGCGTGTGGACGGCAACCACAGGTCGGTCGGCAGGCTGAGCCCCTCGTTGGTCAGGAGGTTCACGTACTGAACCATGTTGGCGTAGCTCGCCTTGAACGCCCAGCCTGGGGTGAATTTCCAGTTCAGCGCCAACCGGGGTTGCAGGCTGAAGTAGTTGGTGTCCTCGACGGCGAGCATCGAGGCGTGGGTCCCGACGTTGACCGTCACGTTCTCCGCGACGTCGATCTCGTCCTCCACGTAGAGGTAGTTCTCAAGCGAGAACAGGTCGCCGTTGCCAATGAGCGTGTCGAGCGGGTTCTCCTGCCCAAAATCCAGCTCCAACTGCAACGCCCCCGGCGAGAACTTGTGGCGCGTCACGTTCCCCCCAAACCGGATGAAGTGACGGGCGTTGGGCGCAAAATCCACGTCGATTTTGCCAGCGTAGTCTTCGATGCCGGACCGGTACAGCGACGCGAAGCGGGAGGACGTTGTCTCCCCGTTTTCCGTCACTTCGTCGAGGAAATCGACGCCCGTGTTGAAGTTGTAGATGCTGTGCGTGAGCGAAACGTTGGAGAACATGCGCGGACCCAGTTCGTGGTTCCAGCGAAGGGCTTGGATTTGGTTTTTCCAATTGAGCCCAAACGACACCTCCGACCGGTTGGTTACCCCCTCAAACGTCGACTGGTTGGAGGTTCGCACGCCAAAGTCGTCGAAGCCCGAGAATGCGCTCACGTACACCCGGTCACGATCGCTGATCCGCCAGTTCAACTTGCCATTGAGGTCGTAGAAATAGTAGGCCGGATCCGTGTCGAAAGTGGGGTCGTCGGATGTAGCCGCCGCGATCAAGGGGTTCAGAAGCAGGTCGAGGTACGTGCGTCGGGCGCTGAGCATGAAGCTCGCCTTGTCCTTGATGATGGGGCCTTCGAGCGTGAGTTTGCTCGCAATGATGCTGATGTTGCCGTCGCCGTGGTATTCCCGCATGTTGCCGTCCTTCATGTTGATCTCGAGGATCGACGACAGGCGGCCGCCAAAGCGCGCAGGGAATCCACCCTTGGTGATGCTCATGTTTTTGACCGCATCCGCATTGAACACGCTGAAAAACCCAAACAGGTGGTTCACGCTGTACAGCGGCACGCCGTCAAGGAGCATGAGGTTTTGGTCGGGGGAGCCGCCACGGACGTACAAACCGCTGGTGCCCTCGCCCCCGCTCTGGACGCCCGGCAACAGCTGGAGCGACTTGAGGAGGTCGACCTCGCCGCCGATGGCCGGGAGCGCTTTGATTTGGTCGATCGGCACTTCGATCTTGGACATCTGCACCTGCTCTTCGATGCGGTTCTCCTTTTCGCCCGTCACGACCGCCTCGCCCAATGCAAGGCCGGGCTGAAGTTCGAGGTTGAGTTTGACGTCCTTGGCTGTGAGGTTCGCCTCGAATCGCCGTGGGGCGTACCCGAGGTAGCTGACGCGGACGTCGTACGTGCCGGCGGGAAGCGTCAAGGTGTAAAAGCCGTAGACGTTGGAGGCCACGCCTTGGGACACCGATTCCGCCCAAACCGTCGCGCCAATCAGCGTCTCGCCCGTGGCGGCATCCGTGATGTAGCCGCTGAGGGTGTGGCGGTTGGAGGTTTGGGCTGCGGCCAATGCAGACACCAAGGCAGCCGCAAGGGTCAGGAAAAAGCGAGGGTTCATGTGAATCACGTGCGAAAGAAACGCCCGAGGAGCTTCAGGCGTTGCCTACACGTTCGTTAAAATTCAAGCGTGAACGAGAACCACGGCACGGGGAACCCAAACCCGTCTCCGATCACCCCCGCCATGCCGTAATCCCACAGCCACCCGCTGCGTTGGTTGTAGCTCCGAATTCCCAAGGCAAGGATTCCCACAGTGTCGCTCGAAGGGTTGTTGTAGAAGTAAGGTTGGTACCCAACGGACGAAAACCCATAGTAATTGGAATAATCCTCTACCACAGTCCTTCGAAATGCTGGAATCAACAGGTAGTTTTCCGTGATGAGCCAGCGGTTGGACGTCAAGGGTGTCATGCCACTGAAATTGAGGAGCATGAGATTCAGATACTCCCGGTTTTGACCTGCGGGGTAATAATCAACGTTGCCCCACTGATCTGTGTTCGTGGTGTAGTTGGACCAATCGTAGGACACAATTCTGTCGCTGATCTGATTGCTGAAT
The DNA here is from genome assembly GCA_040261075.1 of Flavobacteriales bacterium. Taxonomy (GTDB): domain Bacteria; phylum Bacteroidota; class Bacteroidia; order Flavobacteriales_D; family Sanyastnellaceae; genus UBA11663. Next base: position 2,239 of record JBDQOS010000014.1, on the reverse strand, counting down.
CCAACATTGAGAGTAAAATGCTTGTTTTCGTCGCCACGCGTGACGTTGACAAAGCCAATCGCAAGCGGCCTGTCAAGCTCCTGGTAAAAGTCCATGAAGGCAATTCCCCCAAACGACACGGCCGTCTTCTCGCCCACTTTTCCGCCGTACTTCGCCGTGAAGCCACCTCCCAACACGGAGACCATGGCTCCACCTGTGAAGCGATCGTTGAATCCGTAGCTCACCGAGTTGAGAGCGATGTTGGATTGGAAGTACCCTTCCCCTTCCGCCAACTGCAACCCCGAAGGCGCGAAGAAGTAGCGGCTTGGTTGGTTGCTGATGTACGAATAGCCCTCTTCCATGCTATCCGCATCGACTTCGAGCGAACTGATCGTTTGCACGAGGTATTTGGGGATTCGGGTGGCGCCCAGGCCAGCGATTTGCAGAACGACGTCGGTGTCGTTCAACTCGAGCAAGGTGCCAAACTTCAGCGTCCCGTCGTTCATCGTGACTTGCACAAAAGCATTGACTTCCGCGGTCACAGAAGTCGTCGGTCCGCCTTGAGCCAAGGCCGATTCGGGAATGGTTACAAGAGCAGCCAACAGGAAGCCAGCCAAGGAAGCAAATCGGGATAGAGAGAGGTTCATGATCGGGGTATTTTCGTTGTCAAGGTACGATTTGTACACGACGTCGGGCGATGACGAATGGGCAAAGGCGACCTTTGCGCCATGGATTCGTTGTCGCAGATTGTGTTGGGCGCCGCCGTGGGGGAGGTCCTGTTGGGTCGTCGGATCGGGAACCGCGCGATGGTTTGGGGAGCGGTGGCAGGCACCATCCCAGACATGGACGTGCTGGGGCAGTACTTCCTCAGCGAACTCGACAACCTCGCTTTCCACCGCGGCATCAGCCACTCGCTGCTGTTCACAGTCTTGGGTGCGCTGGGATTCGGCTGGGCAACGACCCGCCTTTACCGGAGTCGGCACCACGCCTGGATCGCGGTGAGCACGAAGGCCGCCGCCGCGGTCGTGATCGGTTTCGTGGTGAATTTCCTGACCCAAATCTTCGCGCCTGGCGCTTGGCTCCCCGTGGCTCTCTACGTTCCGCTCGCGGCGGCGTGGCTTGTTCGGCACGGGAAGCGCCGCTACTTCGGCGGCACGTGGGAGGCCCCTGACGCGGACCTGCGCGGCTGGGTGGCGCTGTTTTTTTGGGGCTTCCTCACCCACATCCTGCTCGATTGCTTCACCACCTACGGAACCCAAATCTTCGCGCCTTTCTCCAACATGCGCGTCGCCTGGGGCACCGTCGCCGTCGCCGACCCCCTCTACACCGTTCCCTTCCTCCTGTGCCTGCTCGTCGCTGCCCGCTTTGCCCGCACGGACCGCCGGCGCACGGTTTGGAACTGGAGCGGAATCGCCCTGAGCTCCCTCTACCTCGCCCTGACCGCAGTCAACCACCAGCGCGTCACCGCCACCTTCGCAAATGCTCTCGCCGCTGAGGGCCTGCCCGACGCGCGCTTTTTCATCACGCCCACCATCTTCAACAACGTGCTTTGGAACGGGGTGGTCGACGCGGGCGACTCCTACCTCCTCGCCCAGCACTCCTTGTTCGACGAGGTCCCCGTCGCCTTTCATCCCGTCCCCAAGGGCCACGACCTGCTCCACAACCTCGACTCCGACCCCACCCTCTCCGTTCTGCGTTGGTTCAGTGCAGGCTACTTCAACGCCGTCCGCCGCGACGACGGCGCCCTCCAAATCAACGACCTGCGCTTCGGCACCTTCTCTGGCGAGGCCACCTCGCCCGACGACTACATCTTCCGCTTCAACCTCACCGACCTCGGCCCCGCACAACCCTACGGCTTCGAACGCGCCCAGGGCGGCCCTCCCGACGACACGGCCGAAGCCATGATGTCACGCCTCTTCATCCGGGCCCGTGGCCTCAAAGCCCCCACCGCCGAGTAACCGCCTAAATCAACTCCGGATCCAGGTGTTCGACTCCCTCCTGCTCCACCTTATTTTGAGTTGAGATTCGGACATTAATTGAATTAACGCCTAATGGTTGATTCTTTTCATAGAAACGACAGATCTCATCTAGATCCTGGTGTTGATTTAGTCTGAAGTCAGAATCTTGTATATTTTCATCTCAATAATGATCTACAAGGCATTTTCTATTGCGCTTTTTTGCAGTTCCATTCTCATTGTTTCGGCGCAAAATGAACACATTACGCATAGGCCGGAGGTTGGAACTAATCGGTCATATCGCG
>JBDQOS010000250.1:0-4179 GCA_040261075.1 Flavobacteriales bacterium | reverse complement strand
GGACCAACTCAACTTGCCCGTGTCCACTTCGGTGGGCAAAGGCCCGAATGGTCGGCACCTCTGGGTGAGCGAAGTGGCGTGGTCGCACCACGACGACGACCTTCTTGTGGTCAGCTTGAACGGGTACCGCCACGACTGCCTGGACGCGTTTGTGTTCGCCACGCGCGATCTGGGGAAGACCTGGGAAAACTGGGGACAACACCTTCCTCACGAACCCGCAAATGCCCTTGTGGAATGCAAAGACCGCGCCGGATGGTGGGTGGTCGGCACCGACGGCGGAGCTTACCTCACGGTGGACGGAGGATTGACCTTCTCAAATCTCCATTCGGACTTGCCTCGTGTGCCAGTGCATGACCTGGTCATTCAAGAACGAGAACAGGACTTGGTGCTCGGCACGCACGGGCGCGGCATCTACGTTCTTGACCTCAGTCCGCTTCTCGAGCGCGAGGGCAACCCCGGGCTCTGGAAAAACGAGGCTTTGACTTTCGAAGAAGCCGACCTTGAGGTGGAACGAAGCGAACGCTGGGGCGAACGCGGTTGGGCGTGGTCGGAGCCCTGGGAGCCGACTGTCGATGCGTGGGTTTGGGCTGGAAGCAGAGGCAAAGCACGTCTTGAGCTCCGCTTCATTCCGAATGCCCCCACCGCACCCGACTCGACGGCCATCACTGGAGGCGGCGCAACCGCCATCTTGAACCAACTCAAAGAGGCGCGGGGATTCGTGGTCGACGCAGGCGAGGTGGACCTCGTGGCCGGGCTTCAAAAGGTGGAGATTCCGTTGCGTCACGGAGACGGGTTCTTGAAGCCAGGCACCTACACCGTGGTGATGGTGACCCTGCCCGAAGAAGGCCGGGGCGTCGAAGCCACGACCACGCTGACGGTCACCGAGACGGACTGACATCCATCAGGCTGGAAGTCACGCGTAACGCACCGAATCCGGGACCTCGCAGACCGGAATCGGAATCATCTTGTGCCGGTTGGCCCGGTGGTGACGGCGGTAGATGCTCAGCACCTCGCGTTGCCGCCTCGGCAAGGCCTCTTCCTCGGCTTCCCGCGACGCATCCTCGTTGCCCAGGTGCGACTCTTCCCAGGCCATGGCCCACTCCAGCTCAGGGTAGGAGGCGCCGAGTTGATCTTCGTCGGTGCGGTCGTCCCCCCAAAGCCCGTCCGTTGGAGCAGCTTGCTGGATCGCGTCAATCACGCCGAGGTGGGCTGCCAACGAGAAGACTTCGGTTTTGGTCAAGTCTGCGATGGGCGAAAGGTCCACCCCGCCGTCGCCGTACTTGGTGTAAAAGCCGACCCCAAAATCCTCCACCTTGTTTCCCGTGCCGGCGACCAACGCCTTGGAACGCTGACCGAGGGCGTACAGGGTGGTCATGCGAAGCCTGGCACGGCTGTTGGCCATCGCGAGCCCCCCACTCACGTCAGGACCGTCGGGCAAGGCGGCAGAAAATGCGTCGTACACTTCGGTTAACGACACCGTGGAGCGACGAACACGGGGGAACCGAGAACTCAACGAGGCGATGTGATCGGCTGCACGCGAAACCTGGTCAGGAGCCTGGTGAATGGGCATTTCCACGCACGTGGTTGGCGCACCCGTCATCGCACAGAGCATGGACGTCACGGCTGAATCAATGCCCCCCGACACGCCCACGACCCACCCGTCCATACCGGAAGCGTCGAGGTACGCCTTCAACCAAGCCACGATGTGATTCGCGACCGCTTCGGAGGAAAAGGTGGACTGTGCCATGCTGCTTTGGGTTCCGCAAGTTGCAACACGCGGCCCAAATGAAGGTTCACTGCCGTCAGAAGACGACCCCCAACGTCAGGGCGAGGAAGCTGTCGTGGCCCACCATCTTCGTGGTCAGCGGACCGTCTTCGGCAAACCGCGGAACGCCCGAGGCATCGACCTTGACGACGGTTTGGTCTTTGTGCGTGGAGAACAAACTGTTGTTGTACGTCAACCCCATCATCAATGCCGTGGTGCCGGCGATGCGGCGTTCGAACCCCAAACCGACAATCATGGATGCGCGAAAAAGGCTGGCAAAGTCGCCGGAGATTTGGTCTTCCATGGGAACAACTGGGTTGTCCACCGGCGACCAGACCTCGCCGTTTCGCTCAAACCCCACGTACCTCACCTCGTCGGCCTCACGCCGGGTGTTCAACCCCACACCGCCCCCAAACTTGCCGTAATACGTCGTGTAACCAATCTCCTTGGTGCGCAACTTGAAGGTCAAAGGAAGCTCGACGTACTGGTTGTTGAAACTGCGTGTCACATGACTCAGCGTGCTGTCGGTGGTGGGCTCCCAATACTGAACCTCACTCCCCGTGCGGAAGACATGGAGCCCCGTCCCGAAGGCGTAGGTCTCGGCGAACAAGATGTCTGCCATGAATTGGTAGCCAAAATGCGCCCGCCCCCCGTCCGCACTGTGCTCAAAATCTCGCGAGTTCATCCACGCCACGTTGGGATCCAAGGCAAGACCCATGCGAAATCCTTGGGCTTGGGCGTTTCCTTCCAAGGATCCCCCCACTGCGAGGACCAGTCTGAGCAACAGCGCCACCCAGCCGGCGAAAATCCCGCCTTCGTTGTTCATCTTTGTCATCGTCTGCAGCGATTTGTTCAAATCTAACGTTCCGTTTCATGCGTCCTTTCCCTTTCTCCCGCAAGTTGTTCCACGGCACTCTGTGGGTTTTGGCGTGGGGCGCCGTGGCCGGGTGCGACCGCGGCTCCTCACCCGTCGACGTCTCCAGCATGGACTTACCGGCCGACCACCGCGAAGTGAATTGGATGGAGGTGTTGGACAACCTTCCTGAGGACAAGAACCGGGCCAAACAGGTGGCCCACCTGCGCGAAGCCCACGACGGGTTTTGGACGGAATGGTGCGAAGGGATCCTCCAGTTGGGACCCGCAACCGACACAGCGTCGGTCGAAGTCCTGACCCAATTCCTCGACCAAATGCAGCCGATGCTTGCCGCCATTGACACCACGTCGGGGTCCGCCGAAGTTCTCGAACGCGAATCGGCCCTGCTCCTCGATGGCCTGAAACGCCTTTCCGTGCTGGACCCTGGCGCGAAGTTGCCCGACGTGATCTGGATGCCTTCCGGCTTCAACTTTGCAATCTACCCGGGAGACGGGTGGCTCGGCGTGGGACTCGATTGGTTTCTCGGAAGCGACCACCCCATGCACGGCGAGTTGCCTCCTTCTCGCTTTCCGAGCTACCGGCTTGCCCGCATGCGTCCCGACTGGATGGCGACCGACGCCTTGAAAGGGTGGCTCCTTGTTTCCTACCAAGACCGCATCCCCGCTTCGCCGCGAACGGTCGACATGTGGCTGTACTGGGGCAAAATCATGCACCTCACATCTCGGTGCTTTCCCGACGCTTCGCCCGCCCAACTGATGAACTGGTCGGAAAACCAATGGGAATGGGCCACCGCGCATGAACGCGCGACGTGGGCGGAAATGCAACCTCAAGACCGCATGTTTTCCACCAACCCCAAGGACGTGATGCGGTGGTTTCAGGAAGGACCGTTCACGCGTGTAGGCAAGGTTCCACAAGACAGCCCCGACCGGTTGGGAATCTTCTTGGGGTGGCAGGCGGTCGAGGCCGCGATGCGAACGCACCCCGAATGGACTGAAGTCGACCTCCTGGAATTGCAGGATCCGCAACCCGTGTTGCGGTCCTACCGGCCGTAGGCGTACTTTCGCGGCATGGCCACCTCCCGCATCACCATCGACGTCACCACCGACGAAAACCACGTTCCTGTCGCCATGGAATGGACCGCCGACGACGGCGGAATCCAGAACCAGCCCGCCTCCGCAATGGCCCTATCCATGTGGAACGCCAAGGAATTCGCCGCCATGCGCATGGACCTTTGGACCAAGGAAATGAGCGTGGAGGAGATGCGGTCGTTCGTCGTTCAGACCATGATGACTCTTGCCGACACGTACGAGCGCGCCACGTCTGACAAGGACCACGCCAAGGCCATTCGCGGGTTCACGGAAGAACTCGCCAAACGCATTGGCGTCTTGGAAGGGTAATCGAGAACGCCCTCAGCGTTCGTAGAGGCCGTTCGTGGAGGCGATGAAACGCAGCACCTCTTCGCGCCCCTCCCCCGTGTTTCCGCTGGTGACAAACACCGGAGGCATCTTGTGCCATTGCTTCAGCATGACCTGTTCGTAGG
>JBDQOS010000249.1:0-3879 GCA_040261075.1 Flavobacteriales bacterium | reverse complement strand
CTGTACATTTGCGTCCGCTCTGGGCATTTAGCTCAGCTGGTTAGAGCGCTACCTTGACATGGTAGAGGTCACTGGTTCGAGTCCAGTATTGCCCACAACCCCAGAGAAGCCCCGCACCCATGTGCGGGGTTTTTTGTTGGGGCAAGCCGGAATCAAGCGCCCTGGTCTGTAATTTAAGGAGATGAACTGGAAAGAGAATTTGCCGGACGTGGGGCTGCTGCTCTTGCGCGTCGTGCCGTCCGGGCTGATGATGACCCACGGATGGCCCAAGATGAACCGCCTGTTCGACCAATGGGGGTCGGAGGAGGGCGTGAAGTTCTTCGACTTCTTGGGCTTGGGACCCGAGGTGTCGTTGGTTCTGACTGTGTTGGCTGAACTGGTGGCGCCCGCTCTGATGGTGGTGGGGTGGAAGACGCGTTGGGCAGCTCTGCCCGCGGCCTTCACCATGGGGGTGGCGGCGTTCGTGGTGCACGGCGGCGACCCGATTGGGGACAAGGAGTTGGCGCTCCTGTACTTGGTGTGTTTTGCTGCGGTGGCGGCGTTGGGAGGGGGGCGTTGGAGTTTGGACTCGATGCGCAACAAAGGCTGACCGGAAAGGCTGAATGGCGATTGCCCGGGCAAAACATCCCCGGTGAGGTTCGCCAAAACGGGGGGAAATCGGCTCTTTGGAGCAACCTCTGACCGCATCCCAGCGTCCGAAAATCGGAGGGTCAAGACCGCTTATGTGCCCTAAGAATGCGTATCTTTCCTCTCCGCGTCGACGCGAAGCCTTGCCAACAATGACCGCACCGCATCCATCCACCTCCCTGCGCATCTTGGCGACATCTCTGTTCTGTGCATGGATGTCCCTCGGGTTGCTCGCACAGCCCAACCCGCCGAGCGGTGTGTATTTGGAAGACTTGAGGAGTTGGTTGAAGAGCAACTGGTACGACGGGTACCACAGCGGACTTGGGTACAACGAAGGTCGCCGTCAGATGTACGGTTTCACCGACATCCAACCCGACGGAGACATTCAATGCATCTACACGGGGTTTGAACAACCGGGAGGGTTTGTGACCTACCCCAACCCCATCAACGCGGAGCACATCGTGCCGCAGAGCTTCTTTGGAAGCGCGGAGCCGATGAAAAGCGACATCTACATTCTGCGGCCGGCGCACGGCAGCGCGAACAGCGCGCGAAGCAATTCCCCGTTTGCGGAAATCAACGACAGCCAGGCCCAGTGGTACGGCGTGGTCGGCAACACGTACACGAGTCAAGGCAACCAGCCCGCGAACAGCGACTCGTGGTCGGAAGGCTCAGGAGGAACCTGGGAGCCTCGAGAATCGAAGAAGGGAGACGTGGCGCGGGCCGTGTTTTACTTCTACACCATGTACCCGGGCGAGGGGACGAGCATCGCGGCGTGCGGAGATTTGGCCACACTCTACAACTGGCACGTGAACGACCCGCCCGACGCGGACGAAATCGCACGAAACACCAAGATCAACCAAGTGCAGGGAAACAAGAACCCTTTCGTGGAATACCCCGAGCTGGTGTATTCGGCGTGGATGTACGACGGGACCCCGCCACCCAACGACGACACGACGGGACCGGATTTTACCGGAACTCCGGCGACGGTGAGCGTGGCGTGCGGAGAGATCCCCGGAACGCTCGCGGATCCGACCGATCCCTGCGGCGTCGAGTCCCTGACTTACGAAGACAGCTTCAGCGGCACCGGCGGGTGCACGGGAAGCACGGGGATTCTGCGCACGTACACGGCCGTGGATGGGTGTGGAAACACGAGCACGTTCGTGCAGGAATTGCTTTTCGTGGACGAGACGGCGCCGGTCTTTGACTTCGTTCCCGGCGACCTGAACATCCTGTGCAGCGACAACGACATCCCGCTCGACATGGCCACAGCCACGGATGACTGCACCGAAACCACCGTGACGGTCAGCTTGGAGGTGGTCGGAGGGCCGTGTCCTGAACCTTACCAGATCGTGCGGGTGTTCACCGCCACCGACGCGTGCGGCAACGCCTCGGAGGCCACCCAAACCATCTTCGTCACCGAAGACACGCCCACAGGCTGCCCGGAAGACCTTGACGGCGACGGCCTTGTCGCCGTCAGCGACGTTCTTCTTGCTTTGGGCAGCTTCGGATGCTCCGAATCGTGCGAGGTCGACTTGGACGGAGACGGCGCCACCACCGTCAGCGACATTTTGGCCATGTTGTCGGTGTTTGGCAACCCATGCCCCAATTAAATCCCCTTTGAATTCTCCAAATTTCATCGCCATGAACACGCCCACTCGCCTCTGGTCCACGTTGGCCTTTTCCTTCAGCATGCTTGTCGGCCTGCACGCCCAAGCGCAATCTCCGTGCGTCAACGGTGTGGCGGCGGGGCTCTACCCTTGCGAGAACATCGACCTCTTGGCGACGATGGGAACCAACCAAGTTGGCGGCGGCGACATGAACGACATTTGGGGGTGGACAGACCCCCTGGACGGCAAAGAATACGTAATTCTAGGCCGAACCAGCGGCACCGCCTTCATTGACATCTCGAACCCCACCAACCCCATTTACCTCGGGAACTTGAACACCAACACGGTGTCGTCCCTGTGGCGAGACATCAAGGTCTACAACAACTACGCCTTCATTGTGTCTGAAGCCGGAAGCCACGGCATGCAGGTCTTCGATTTGACCAACCTCCGCGACATCGCCAACCCGCCGGTGAACTTTTCGGCCGACGCGATTTACACGGGGTTTGGAAACGCGCACAACATCGTCATCAACGAACAAAGCGGCCGGGCGTATGGCGTGGGCACCAACACCGCTTCAGGCGGGTTGCACATCGTGGACATTTCAAATCCGCTCAACCCCACGATTCTTGGGACGTTCTCCGCGGACGGGTACACGCACGACGCACACGTCGTGAACTACATCGGAGACGACCCGCAGCACCAAGGCAAGGAGATTGCCTTTGCTTGCAACGAAAACAACATCGCCATTGTGGACGTCACCGACCCCACCGACGCGACGCTCATCGCTTCGGGGTCGTACGGCAACGCTTCGTACACCCACCAAGGCTGGCTCACCGAAGACCACAAGTACTTCATCGTGGGCGACGAGCTTGACGAATACTACGGCGTGGTGGGCAACACGACGACGTACTTCTTCAACGTGGAGGATTTGGACAACCCCTACCTCGCTGGAAGCTACACCTCGAGCAGCACCGCCATTGACCACAACTTGTACATCAAGGACGGCATTGCCTACCAATCCAACTACCGGGCGGGACTTCGCATGTTGGACCTCAACAACCTTCCCAGCGCCGAAGAAATCGGCTTCTTCGACTTGTACCCTTCAAGCGACGCAGCGGCTTTCAACGGAACGTGGTCGAACTACCCCTATTTCGAATCGGGGGTGGTGGCCGTGAGTCACATCGAACAGGGCCTGTTCTTGTTGATGCCCAACCTGCCGGAACCTTGCACCGAGTACTGCGGATGCACGGATGCGACGGCTTGCAACTACGACGCTTCAGCCCAAAACGACGACGGAAGCTGCGACTTCTCCTGCTACGGATGCACCAACGAAGCGGCGTGCAACTACGACGCGACGGCCACCTTGGACGACGGGTCCTGCTTCCTCCCTGATCCGTCGTACGGATGTGAATGCAGCTCGGATGGGGCCATCTTCGCATCCTTGTCGGGAGACCAAACCAGCACGCCTTTCACCTTTGAAGGCTCTGGAAACCCCACACCAAGCACCTTCGACATCACGCTCGGGTACACGGGTTCGGGCGGGGCGTGGCCTGCCGACATGGCCGTCACGATTACGGACCCCAACGGGCTGTGCGTCGCTTTCGGCGGGTACAACAGCTCCCCGGGCGGGTGCACGAGCTTGGGG
>JBDQOS010000248.1:0-2573 GCA_040261075.1 Flavobacteriales bacterium | reverse complement strand
GACCTGAGCGGTTCCGACTCCACCATTGGTTTTGACACAGCCATCAACACGGTGGTCGACGCGGTCGACAAGATTCGTGACACGGCGGACAGCCACAACCGGTTGTTTTTCGTGGAAGTGATGGGCCGCGACAGCGGGTTCATCGCGTTGAAGTCCGGAATCGCAACGGGTGCCGTCGCAGTCATGACACCTGAGATGGGCATGAGCATCGACGACCTCGTTGCCGTGCTTCAGGCTGGCGAACAGAGCAACAAAACGAGCAGCATCGTCATCGTGGCCGAGGGCGACCCCAACGGCGGGGCTTACGAAATCGCGAAACGCGTCCAGGAGAAAGCCGACAGCTACGAGACACGAATCACGGTGCTGGGGCACCTGCAACGCGGGGGGAGCCCGTCGTGCTTTGACCGGGTGTTGGCTTCGCGCCTCGGAGTCGCTGCAGTGGAGGCCTTGCGCCAAGGACATCACGACGTCATGGCAGGGGTCATCAACGACCGCATTGAATTGACGCCGTTTGACAAGGCCATCGGAACGAAGAGCTCCATCAACGAAGACGAAGTGCGCATTGCACGGATTTTGTCCATCTAACTACGAACACACTACACAACACTTTTATGAAGCGCATTGCAATCAACGGATTTGGCCGCATCGGCCGTTTGGCGTACCGCCAGCTAGTCAGCCGCCCCGCCTTTCAAGTGGTCGCCATCAACGACCTCACCGACGTCGAGACGTTGGCTCATTTGTTGAAATACGACAGCATCCACGGCTTGTTCCAGGGAGAGGTTTCTGTGGCCAACGGCAACTTGGTGGTCAACGGAACTGAGGTCCAGATCTCTGCAGAGCGCAATCCTGCTGATTTGCCTTGGGGAGCCATGAACGTCGACCTGGTGGTGGAATCCACGGGGGTGTTTGCGGACGCGGAAAAAGCTTCGGCTCACTTGACAGCCGGCGCGGGAAAAGTCATCATTTCGGCTCCTGCGAAGGGAGATTTGAAAACGGTGGTGCTCGGCGTAAACGACGACATCCTTACCGCAGAAGACCGCATTGTGAGTAACGCTTCCTGCACGACCAACTGCTTGGCTCCGATGGCCAAGGTGTTGAACGATTCGTTTGGCATGGAAAAAGGCTTCATCACGACGGTGCATGCGTACACCGCAGACCAGCGACTGCAGGACGCGCCCCACAAAGATTTGCGTCGTGCCCGTGCTGCCGCCCTCAGCATGATTCCCACGTCCACCGGCGCCGCGAAGGCGGTTGGCTTGGTGTTGCCAGAATTGGCGGGCAAGCTCGACGGCATGGCCGTACGTGTTCCCACGCCCACAGGGTCTGTGACAGACCTCACTGCAGTCTTGAAAAAGGAAGCCACCGCCGAGGAAGTGAACGCCGCCTTGAAGGCTGCGGCTGACGGCCCCATGAAGGGGATTCTTCAGTACTGCGAAGACCCCATTGTAAGCGTGGACATTGTGGGCAACACCCACAGCTGCATCGTGGATGCCGCGCTTACGAAATGTTCAGGTACGCTGGTGAAGTTGTTCGGTTGGTACGACAACGAAGCAGGCTACGCCACGCGCGTCGTGGATTTGGCCGAGCGCCTCGCCTAAACCTCCGGTTGTGCGGATTCTGATTGCAGACAGCGGTTCGACCAAGTGCGATTGGTTGGCCATCACGGAACACGGTCAAGAGCTTGGGGAATTCCATTCCATGGGATTCAACCCGTTCTTTCACGATTCCGATTTGGTCGAACGCGAAATGCGCGCCAATTCGCAAGCCATGGAAATGGCGGATTCTGTGGACAAGGTCTACTTCTACGGTGCAGGATCGAGCTCTCCCGAGCTGTGTGAGGTGATCGCAGAGGGGTTGCGCCGCGTGTTTGGCAACGCTGAAGTTCATGTGGGTCACGATTTGGACGGGGCCGCCTACAGCACGTACACCGGGGAGCCTGCCGTGACGTGCATTCTCGGGACAGGCTCCAACAGCTGCATGTTTGATGGCGAGCGCGTTTCCGAGGAGGTTCCCGCGTTGGCCTACATCCTTGGCGACGAGGGGAGTGGGTCGTGGTTTGGCAAGAAATTGCTTGCCGCGTTTTTGTACCACAAACTCCCTGAAGAAATCCACGACGACTTTGTCGAACAATGCGGTCTGGGCAAGCAAGCCATCTTGAAGCGCGTGTACCAAGAGCCTGATGCGAACGTGTTTTTGGCAAGTTTCATGACGTTTTTGGGACGGCACAAATCCCATCCTTTTGTTGAGGCTTGGTTGGACGAAGGCTTCAAAGCCTTTTTGGATGCGCATGTGGCTTGTTTCCAAGGTGCAGCTTCGATGCCAATCCACTTTGTGGGAAGTGTGGCGTATCACTTTCAGGACGCCCTCAAGCGCGCATGTTCAGATCGAGGGTACCGCCCTGGCAACATCATCAAAAAGCCGATTGACGGCTTGGCACAGTACCACGTTCAATTCATCTTGCAGCAGAGCTAAGTCATGAAACTGAAGGGTTGCTTGTTTGACATGGACGGCGTCATCGTGGACTCGGCGTCGCATCATTACGTCGCTTGGAAGCGCCTTGCGGTGGAATTGAG
>JBDQOS010000247.1:0-3081 GCA_040261075.1 Flavobacteriales bacterium | reverse complement strand
CGTTGAAGCTGCCCAGGTATCGGTACCATGCGTAGGATCCACTGGGCGAGGAACCCCACCAGTAACCGCTGTCCCCAGCGACGTCGAAGAACCCACTGTCGTTCCGGAAGCCGCCCGGCAAACCTGAGAAGCCGCTCGTATTCGTGCCGTTTCCGCCATTATACCAGCCGTAGTCCGTCTTCAATTGAGTGCCTTGGTCCGTGCCACGCCAACCTGTGCTGTTGGCTTCTGACTCACTCATCCCAAGCGCCATCTCCATCGTCATCCACTCTCCGTCCGTGGGGACGTGCCAGCCGCTTGGACAAAGGCCACGGGCGTCGTCCACGGCGTACCAGTTGTACAAACGGCCGTATTCGTTCAGAGACTGTGCAGGGTCGCACGCGTCGATGTCAGGTGAGTAATCGCTGCACCCACCATCTTCTCCGTACACTGCGACAGCACCAGAGGTTGTATTTGACCACTCGGAATCGTTCAGGTTCGAAGGGATGGCGTCGCCGTTCTCGTAGTTCTCGCTGCGGAGGTTTTCTGCAAACCAGCATTGATCGCCGATCAAAACCGTCGCGTAATCGTAGCCCTGATAGCTCACGGGGTCGCCGCAGTCGCCAAAGAAAGGCGCGCACGTGTAGCTGAACGTCGTGTCGACATCCACCGCGTACACAAACCACTCGCCGTCCACAGGCAAGTAAATGCTGTCATAGGCGATGACAATCTCGTCGATGACGATTTCCGTCGGGCCAGGGCCGTTGCAGACACCGCACTCGTCAAGGACGCCAACGCAGGTGTCCACGTCGTCGCAGATGCCGTCCCCGTCCCCGTCGCCCTCGCAGCCCCCGCCGCAGATGCCCAGAACGTCGATGTACGCGCACGGCTCCGTCGGGTCCGCTGCGTAGTTGCAGGCGACTGTGTCCACGCACTCGTCCACGCTGTCCCAAACCCCGTCCACGTCCGAGTCCGAGTCCCCAAACAACCCCAAAAGGTCCAACAGGTCTGATATCGTCACTGCCCCGTCGTTGTTCCCATCATAAGGGTTCGTGCAGTCGGTTTGAGCGGAAAGCGCGCTTGCACAGCACGCCAGCATCGCAAAAAGGAGAAAGCGCTTCATGGTCTTTAAGTTGTCTACGAAAGATACGACATCCTTGGCGTGCGGCGTTAGGTTTGCATCATGACCTTGCGACCCTGCCTCTTCCTCGACCGCGACGGCGTGATCAACCACGATCCCGGAGACTACACCAAGAACCTCTCCGAATTCACGATTCTGCCCACCGTGATGGAGGCGCTTCAGGTGGCACGCGACGCGGGGTTTGAGGTGGTGCTCATCACCAACCAAGGCGGGCTGGCCAAGGGGCTGTACACCCACGAAGACGTGGCGGAGATTCACGCGTTTTTGCGCGCCGAATGCGAGAAAAACGGCACCCCCCTGCTCGACATCTTCTACAGCCCGCATCACCCTTCGACGGGCAAGTCGCTGAGCCGCAAGCCGGGCACCCTCATGGTGGAACGCGCATGTGCCAAGCACGGGCTCGATCCCGCGCGGTCGTGGATGGTCGGCGACAAGCAGCGCGACCTCGACGCGGCGGCGCCGGTGGGCGTGCGCGGCGTCTTGATTGGGGTGAACGCCCCGCTGCTCGACGCCGTGAAATCCATCGTGGAACGCCAGGCCGCAGAGGTCGTTCAGGCGTAGGCCTCGGGCGCGTATCTTCGGGACATGGCGGAGATGACCACCCTGCTTTTGGACGGGCACGTGACGCGGAGTGCAGATGCCCCTCGGGCGTTTGGCAACCGTGCTTTCTTGGTGGCCGACGGGTGCTTTGAATCGATGCGGTTCACGGGAGGCCGGGTGCCTTTTTTGTCGTTGCACGTGCAGCGACTGCATGCCGCCCTTCTTGCGCACGGCATGAACGTGCCTGCTTCGCTTCAAGAGGCTAACCTTCGCGCCGCCATCGCGACGTGGCGCGCCACGTGGGGGACAACGGGCGACATGCGGCTGCGGCTCACAGCCTTCAGGTCCGGCAAAGGCACGTACGCCCCGGAAACGGACGAAGTGACCTGGGTGGCGACAGCCGCGACGATCGACGGAGAAGGCTTTCGGCTTCCGCCCAAAGGTTTGGACGTCGACATCTACCAAGACTTCGTCAAGCACCCCTCCCCGCTCAGCAAGTTCAAAAACCTCGCGGCCACCGTGTACGTGCAGGCGGCGCGCCATGCTGCAAACCGCGGTTGGGGCGACGCCTTGATCCTGAACGCGGAGCAGCGCATCATTGAGTCGTCCCGATCCAACCTGTTCGTGGTCTCCAACGGCGTCCTGTACACCCCGAGCCTCGACGACGGATGCGTGGGTGGCATCATGCGGTCTGTCTTGATTCGCACCGCACTCGACCACAACGTCAAGGTTTACGAGGCCACCCTCACACCCCAAACCCTCTTGCAAGCCGACGAGCTCTTCCTGACCAACGCCGTGCGAGGCATCGAGTGGGTGTCGAGCTACAAGACGAAGCGGTACTTCCACGCCACGGCCGAGAAATTGGCAGGTTGGATTCAAGACGATTTGGAGGCCGAAGTCGCGGCACAACCCTCTGTCTCCTCCAGCGCCGAAGGGGTTACGAAAGCCTGACCCGGGGGTCGAGCCACCCGTACAGCAGGTCGACCACCAGGTTCACCACCACGAACGTCGTGGCCACCAGCAAGACGCCGCCCATCACCACGGGCAAGTCGCCCTGTTCCAGCGCACGGAACATGAGCAACCCCATGCCGTTCCACCCGAAGACGTACTCCACAAACACCGCTCCGGCCAACATGCTGGCGAACCATCCGCTGGCGGCAGTCAGCACGGGGTTCATGGCGTTGCGGAGCACGTGGCGCCGCATGAGTTGCCAGCCCCCGAGCCCCTTGGCGCGGGCGGTCCGCACGTAGGATTCTTCCAGCACGTCAGCGGCGGCATTTCGGGTCAATTGGATGACCACCGAAAGCGGCCGGATGCCCAACGTCAAGGCGGGCAAGATGAGGTGCTTCCAAGCGACTTGTGGGCCTTCAAACGGATCCAGAACGCGCCACCCTCCCGTCGCCGGAAGGCCGGTCCAGTCG
>JBDQOS010000246.1:0-2713 GCA_040261075.1 Flavobacteriales bacterium | reverse complement strand
GGATTCGCGTACATCGGCGTAGCGAGGTTGGAAAGCGTGGCCATGGCGGTGACGGGATTCTTGGTGGTTCGGCTGCTTCACGGCATGTCCACCGGGTTCCGGCCAACGGGCACGAGCGCTTTTTTGACGGACATCGTTCCGACGGAGCGACGCGGAGAGGCGTTGGGCTACCTCGGCGTGGCCGGCAACGCGGGCATGGCCTTGGGGCCCGCCCTTGGAAGTTGGTTGGCGGTGGAGTGGGGGTACGACGCGATGTTTTTTGCCAGCAGTGTCTTGGGGTTGGCGGCGTACATCATGACGTGGCAGTTGCCCGAGACGTTGCCCAACGCCCGAAAGGTCCAGTGGGGGGACCTCAATGTTTTTGGCGGCGGGGTGATCGAGCGCGCGGCGTGGCCGGCTTCGTTTTTTTTGTTGCCTGTGGCGATGGCGTTTGGCACCTTTTTGACGGTGACGCCAGACTTGGTGGAGGGCCTTGGTTTTCTGTACAAAGGGTCGTTCAACACGGTGGTTGTCGTGGCTTCCGTTGCCACGCGCTTGGTTGCGGGGAAGGCTTCGGACAAACACGGTCGCGTTGAATTGATGATGGTAGGCGCCTTGTTGTTGGCGGTCGGGATGGCCCTGTTTTCAATTGCGACCACAGTCCCCATGTTGATTGCTGCTGGGGTGGTGTACGGCCTTTCTGTTGGAATCAACATGCCGACCATTTTTGCTTGGACGGTGGACTTGGCTCCGGAAGGAAAGGCGGCGACGGCCTTAGGCACCATGCTGATGGCTTTGGAAGTGGGCATCGGCTTGGGGGCATTCGGTTCCGGCACCTTGTACGCAGGCAATCCAGAAGTGTTGTTGTCGTTGTACGGCGGCTGTGCGGGGTTTGGGGTTGCGGGATTTGTCTTTTTGTGGGCCTGGCGTCGCGTTCACAAAAAGGGCGGGTTCGCCGGTTGATAACTCCAACAACTCTTCCCACCACTGCGACGTCTTCGCGCTATCTTTCAGGACATGGAAATCTTGCTTGAAAAACAGCTTCACGCAGCCTTGGCAGAACGCAAGGCGGTGATGGGTGAGTTTCTTCGCCTCAAGGCGGAGCTTGCACGAACGCAACAACGCAACGACGACCTCCGCTCGGAGAATCGAGCCCTACGGGAGGCACTTCACGCGGCCGAGCACGAAGTGACCAACCTCTTTGCCTACGCAACCCAAGTGGGGGAAGAAGCGTCTTAAGTTTCCCCTCTCCACTTCGATTCACAACGAAAAAGGCCACCTGCGAAGGTGGCCTTTTTCAATGTGCCTCGAGGCAATGCGGTTCTCAGCGCCTGGCTTTTCGCGGTTCCGTTATGCCGGCTCCAATCCTGCAGAGACAGTTGGGAAGGCTCGGTCCACTTTCTTGAACAGCCCTTGCAACACCTTTCCGGGTCCCACTTCGGTGACTTCAGTTGCCCCATCGGCAATCATGGCCTCCATCGTTTGCGTCCAACGCACCGGAGCGGTCAGCTGTGCGACGAGTTGTTCGCGAATGACTGCAGGGTCGGTGGTTGGAGCTGCACTGACATTTTGGTAGATCGCACATCGAGGCGCTTGAATGTCTGCATGGTCAATCGCCGCCGCCAATTCTTCACGGGCGGGCTCCATCAAGGGGCTGTGAAACGCACCACCAACAGGCAACATCAGGGCCCTTCGTGCTCCAGCTTCTGAAAGAGCAGCACAGGCCGCCTCAACCGCAGGCACGTCACCGGAGATGACCAGCTGGCCCGGGCAGTTGTAGTTCGCGGCCACCACGACACCAGGCGTGTTTTCGCAGATTTTTTCCACGACATCGTTTTCCAAACCAAGCACAGCAGCCATGGTGGACGGCTGCAATTCGCACGCTTTTTGCATGGCGTTGGCGCGTGCACTGACCAACGTCAGCCCTTCGGTAAAACTCAAGGCACCGGCAGCCACCAAGGCACTGAACTCCCCCAAGCTGTGGCCGGCAACCATGTCCGGTTGAAAGGCGTCACCGAGGCATTCCGCGAGAATGACCGAGTGAAGGAAAATTGCAGGCTGCGTGACGGCGGTTTGTTTCAGCTCTTCATCTGTTCCGTCAAACATGATGGAGGCAATGTCGAAGCCCAATACTTGGTTCGCTTCCGTGAAGCGTTGTCTCGCCAATTCGGAAGAGTCGAACAGGTCTTTTCCCATGCCTGGGAACTGGGCACCTTGACCCGGAAACACAAATGCTTTCATGAATCTGAAAATTTCAACGACAAACCTACCGCAAGAATTTGTTTTAGCTGGACACCGGGACCTACTTCGCCTTCGTCGCCAGGGATGTCCGGGTCCGGTTCACGCAGAGTCAGCTCCACGTCTTTGTCGTAAATCAACGTCAAACCCAGGGTGGTCGACAACCAGTCGTTGACTTTCAGGGTCAACACGTGGTCGGAGAACACGTCCACCGCTTCCGGCTCTTCGAGGTAATTGCTGAAAAGGTCCAAACGCACGGCGTACGTGACGTTTTCGGTGACCTGTTCTTTCAACCCCAACCGAATGTACCCCCCAACTTCGTGGCGAGCGCGTTCTCCGGGCAACACTCCGAAGCTTCCCAACGCGGAAAGAGCCTCGTCGAGCACGTAGGTTGACTTGGAAGTGAAGGGTGCAAGGAAGATGGTTGTGGTGGGGGTGGGCTTCATGTCCAGTCCCAACGCCACGACCAAATAACCCGGAGCCATGAAACGGGAGG